>JAVWGW010000227.1:0-1936 GCA_036640375.1 Raoultibacter sp.
TAAGCTGCTGAGCTTCAAGCGCGGCCACATCTGCCACCTGATCGGCTGCGATACTCTTCCACCTTGCGTTGTGTTCATACAGGCGCGACCAGGCCTGATTGTAGGTGATGCGGCCATCGTTTACCGCGCGTTGCTCTGCTTCGGCAGCTTTGAGCAGATCCTCTTTACGGTCGCTGATGCCTTTTTCCTGGTAGTAGGCGCGCCTCTTTTGCATTTCGCTTGCCGCCGCACCGTCGCCTTCGTTGAGCGCGCGGAAAAGTTCGGACACAAACCATATTTGGTAGGCAGAATCGTAATCGCTCCACGTTCCCCCGAGGATAATTACTTCAACCTTGTCGGTGGTGTGCCCCATTTGCTGGAGCGTATGCAGCCGTGTGGCCACCTGCAAATACGGATCGAAATAGCTACGCTGGGCACGCTGGCAGGCAGGTTCATCGCTTAGATAACTTTTCGGCATCAGCACATCGTTGGGGCAATACAGGCAATTGCTTGCACACTTCCATGGCTTGGTAAGCACCGTGATGGTGGCCACCCCCGAAGCGGTGCGGCGGGGCTTTATCTGCAAGACCCCAAACAGCTGCCGCTCCAGTTCGGCATCGACCTGCCAAGCAGCCCACCGCGCGTGATCGGTCGCCTTTACCTGCAGGTAGTAGGGCAAAAGTTTTTTCTTCGCATGGTGATTTTTGTTTTCGGTGATATTCTTGTTGTGCTTGCGAATGAGGCGCTCAAGGCAGGCGGTATCAACCGTGCCTGATTCCCGCAGTGTTTTGAGTATTTCTAATAAAAGAGTTTCCATGGTAGGGTGAATTGTATAATACCTAGCAGCTCTGACGCCGAAGGAATGCGGTATAACTTTTTATGGACGCTAAAACAGTTGAAACCTTGTGCACCACCACCAACAATTTTTATCGCGACTACTGCGATTCATTTGCGCAAACGCGCCAAGCACCCTGGACGGGCTGGGAAAGATGCCTTGCCGCTGTGGGGGCGGAAAACTCCGCGGCCTGGCAGAAGTTTTCTGTGCTTGATGTGGCCTGCGGCAATTTGCGTTTCGAAGCTTTTCTTGCGGGGGCGCATGATAGAGCCGACATCACGTTTTATGCGGTGGACAACTGTGACGACCTTTTGCCTACCACCCCTGCGGTCAGCTATCAAAACCTTGACGTGCTAGAGGCCTTGCGCCACGGCCAAAACATCACCGACCAGCTTGCCGCCCCCGCCTGCGACCTCTGCGTTTCGTTCGGGTTTTTGCATCATGTGCCCACGCAAGCTTACCGCGAAAAAATACTGCTGAGCCTTATCGCCCACACGCGCCCGGGCGGCTACGTCATCGTTTCGTTGTGGCAATTTCTCAACAGCGACGCCTTGGCACAAAAAGCGCAGATCACCCACGCGCGCGCCCTAGAAGAGCTTGGCCTGCCCGCGCTGGATAACAACGACTATCTGCTGGGCTGGCAAAACACCCCTGGCGCTTATCGCTACTGCCACAGTTTTTCCGAAGCCGAAATTGACCAACTGATCGCAGCAGCACGGCCCGCCGCCACCCCCATAGCCCGCTTTCACGCCGACGGCAAAACAGGCAACCTCAACACCTACGTGGTGTGGAAGGTGGGGTAAACCCATAAAAGCTAAGAGGTTCTATACTGAGGAGCATTATGATTGTTGAATTCACAGGACAAACAAATCCGCTCGCCTTAACCAACAGTAAGCGCTATAACGTCATGTCAATAGAATGTGGATGGTACCGTATTGTCGATAGCACGGAGGAAGACTACCTCTATTCACCAGACCTTTTTACAATAGTCGAAGCAGAACCGGCACCACCAATCATAGAACCTTCGCCAAAACCACCTGACAAGTAAGTGAGTTTTCATCAGCCACCCTCCGGGGTGGCTTTTTCCCATACCTAAAAGCGACTGCATGTCGGGGCAGAATA
>JAVWGW010000228.1:0-1397 GCA_036640375.1 Raoultibacter sp.
AATCAACATCTACCTGAAGAATATCGCTGATCTTGATGCCGTCAACGAAGTGTATGCAAGCATCTTCCCCGCAGCCGCTCCTGCGCGCCGCGTGGTGGGCACCGCAACCCTGCCGATGGACGCTGTCGTTTCGATCGACGCCATCTTCGGCAACGCTGAAGGCACCCCTCCGGGTGCCTAGTGCCTAGTTTTGCCTAGGGAAGGGTTCGGGCGCGCAAGCGCTTTAGCCCTTTAGCCTCGCTCGCTTAGATGCAGGCTAGTGTCGCCCTCCGGCGCACCCAAGCCTAAGCCCCTTGCACCACCAACAAAAGCTACCCCAGAACCCCGGGGTAGCTTTTGCTTTGCCAAAGGGAATTTTTTCGCTTGCATCGCGCAGTCATCCTAGCAGCCTTGAGCCCTACCAAAACCTTTCTCCGATTTTGGTCCTAAGTGTTGCGGAGCACCCCAGCAAACTCTACGGATCAACGCGCGAATCTGCCCGGTTCACCTGGGGCGGGGTATGCATAAAACTCTCTGAAAATATGTTTTGTAAATAGGGAATAATTATTTTATCTTTTCTTCCGCAGCAAAAACCAACATAGTCCCAGTTCGGCATTAAAGAACTTGCAAATAGTTCGTCAGTAAGGGCGCTTCGATAGTCAAAAAGCCACCAATTGTCTTTCAGGCCAATATTCAAATTATCTACGCCATTGTACTATAATTGACAGTGATACTAGCGACATGGCGAGATAGGTGGATAGATGTTCGACTACGAGAACAGACCAGAGGAGCTCATGACGTCCGATGTGATGGGCATGGTCTCCGCCATTCATGAACACAGGGGGAAGCAGGAGCTGTACCGCGCCACCAGGCCCGAGGTCTTAGACAAGCTCTGCGAGGTCGCGATGATACAGAGCACGGCTGCATCCAACAGGATCGAGAACATCAAGACCTCCGACAAGCGTCTAAGAGACATCTTGGCCGAGAGGATTGAACCCAAGAACCGCGACGAGCGGGAGATTGCTGGCTATCGGTATGTACTGGATATGATACATACCCAGCACGAGCACATTGACCTGTGTCAAGATTTCGGACACAAAAGTGAGAGAATTTACGCCGCCTTCCGGATGGTTGAGCACACAGGTTTGGTTCTGGTAAAGAAGTCTTCCATCACCTGTGCTGGGATCTTGTAGTCAATGGTTGAATGAGGGCGTTGGCGATTGTAGTAGCACTCAATGAAGTTGATGACAGCCATCTTTGCCTCCGCCCTAGTAGAAAAGTTTCTTCGGTAATACATCTCGTTTTTAAGTGTTGCAAAAAATGATTCGGCAACTGCGTTGTCGTGACAGTTGCCCGCAGGGCTGCACGATAGTCTGATATCGTTATTACAACCTTTCGCCAGCCACGAGTAATAGCCC
>JAVWGW010000228.1:1406-1938 GCA_036640375.1 Raoultibacter sp.
GTTGCCCGCAGGGCTGCACGATAGCCTCACGTTGTTGTCGCGCGCCCATTCGGCAAGCAATCGACTCGTGTACTGAGCTCCTTTGTCTGCGTGAAAAATCGCATTTTCGGCAATGTAGCCGCGTGCTTTCGCGTTCGCCAAAGCATTCACTACTATGTCGGCAGTCATGCGATTGGAAAGCGACCAGCCCACTACCATGCGGGTATTAAGGT
The DNA here is from genome assembly GCA_036640375.1 of Raoultibacter sp. Lineage (GTDB taxonomy): Bacteria > Actinomycetota > Coriobacteriia > Coriobacteriales > Eggerthellaceae > JAVWGW01. The sequence continues at coordinate 1,619 of JAVWGW010000228.1, forward strand.
CGATCACTGTTGCCAGGTACAACCATCCTTGACCGGTGCGCAAATAGGTGATGTCCCCCACAAGCTTATAGGTAGGAACTGGGCTCGTGAAGTCACGACGCATGAGGTCGGGCCTCGAGCCACGAGTAATAACCCGATCGGCTTACATTCAGGCGTATTGCCATCCATGTGATGGGGTAATTGCCCTTCTCCGCAAACATCAGTTGATAGCGAGGTGCTACCCCTGCTCTTTCGCGAAGAAGGCTGCGGCTTTTTTTAGGAAGGAGTTTTCCATCTCAAGCTCGCGGATGCGTTTTTCGGCGGCACGCAGCTCATCGTTT
>JAVWGW010000229.1:0-1915 GCA_036640375.1 Raoultibacter sp.
GGGAATCCGTTCTTTCAATTGGGAGGAGCCTGCTCATCATCTTGATTTTGCTGTTGGGGATGCTGATGTTCCTGCCCATCAGAAGCATGTGGTTGAAAAATGTACGTTCTGTAACCACCGTCTTGCGAAAGGTTTAGCACCAGCTTGTATCGAAGTTTGCTCGGCACGCGCTCGTCATTTTGGGGATCTTAACGATCCAACCTCTGAAGTTTCTAAGCTTCTGGAAGATCGTGAATATATGCAGCTTCTACCCGAAAAGGGTACCAATCCCTCTGTCTACTATCTCGTCTAGGGCGAAAGGAGAACTATCATGGTTGAAAAAACTGCAACTGCTACTCCTACCGCTCGCTTTGGCGGGAAGGGGCTTACTATCGGCATTATCGTGGCCGCCGTTGTTACCGTGTGTGGCCTGGGGCTTTGGATCTATCAGCTTAGCCAGGGCCTTGTTATGACCAATATGCGCAACCTCGATTCCTGGGGGCTCTATATCACCAGCTTTATGTTCTTAGTCGGGCTTTCCGCCGGCGGCCTCATCATTTCTAGTGCCCCGCGGGTCTTCGGCATCAAGGGCTTTGGCGGTATATCCAAAATAGCGGTATGGACTTCTATCTGCTGTACGGTGTTGGCCATTGCCTTTGTTATCGTGGATTTAGGCAACCCCCTGCGCATCTGGGAACTGTTTGCCTACTCAAACCTCACCTCGCCTCTGATGTGGGATATTATCGTGCTTGCCACCTACCTTATCGTGTCGATTGTCTATCTGTGGGCAACGCTGCGTGTGGAAGCGGGCAAGGGTTCCCCTGTTGCCCTGCGCGTCTTGTCAGCCATCGCACTGGTAACCGCTATCCTGGTGCACTCCGTCACCGCGTGGATATTTGGCTTGCAGCAAGCTCATGAGTTTTGGAACACCGCTCTGCTTGCCCCCTGGTTTGTCTCTTCGGCTTTGGTGTGTGGTGTCGCTTTGGTCTTGGTGGTTGTTATCGCCTTGCGCCGCGCCGGCTACATGGAACTTGCCCAGGAAAACGTTATCAAGATGGTGAAGCTCTTGGGCGTGTTTGTGGTGGTCGATCTTTACTTCTTTGGCTGCGATTTGCTTACCGCAGGCTTTCCGGGAGGCAGTGGCGCTGAAGTGGTGTCGATGCTGGTAAGCGGTCCTTTGGCTCTGTTTTTCTGGATCGAAATCATCGGCTGCATCTTTGCTGCTGTGGTGGCCTTCGTGCCCCGTCTGCGCACCAACCCGCTTATCGTGGTGGCAGCCGTTTTAGCCATCATCGGCATATTCTGCAAGCGCGTGCAGCTGCTGGTGGGAGGCTTTCAAATGCCCAACCTCGATTATGCCGGCGTGCTTTCCGGCCCTGCCCTAACCGGTGCGGGTGCCTCTTCCCAAGGCCTTATGCCCGCCCTCGTGTATTTCCCGGCACCCTTAGAGTTTGGGGTCATGTTCGGTGTGTTGGGCCTCGGTGTGTTGCTGTTGCTGCTTGGCTTGCGCTACTTGCCGCTTGCCCCCTCCTCAAGTGCGCATTAGGCAGCATTATCATGTCCCGTAAGGTGATTATCCTTATCGTGGTGTTTGTGGCAATCGCTTCGCTCGTGTGTGTTGCGGGCGGGGCGCTTGCCCCGGACAAAGTGGCTCTGCCAAGCACTATCACAGCAGAGTCACCCTGTCCGGCGGTCGGGTGCGTGTCGGGGGAGTGTCACGCGACAGATAACGTACCCGACCCCGACGGTATACACGAAATGCAGTGCCCGGAAGCGGGGTGTGCCGCGACTGAATGCCACGCTTGGGACACGCTGACCACCCGCTACTACCAACCCAGCGACAACAGCTTAAACCTGTGGATTTTAGCCCCGGTGGCCTTGGTGATTGGTCTTGTCGTGCTAGTCAGAAAACTCTAGGGGGGCACATTCATGAAGA
>JAVWGW010000230.1:0-1904 GCA_036640375.1 Raoultibacter sp.
AGGGTGGTGAGTTGGTTGTCGTGGCAGGGTAAGCTGGTCAGATTAGGCACGCTAGATACATCGAGGGTGGTGAGTTGGTTGTCGTGGCAGGATAAGTAGGCCAGATTAGGCACGCTAGATACATCGAGGGTAGTGAGCTTGCCGCGGTGGCAACCCAGGTTAGTTAGCATATCGCTTGCAGGAAGGTCGAGGGTGGTAAGAGGGTTGCCACCACAATTCAGGGAGATTAGTTCGAGGTTGGCGGATACGTCGAGGGTGGTGAGCTTGTTTTGGTTGCCCTCTATGAACCTTAGGCCAGGGTTGGCGGATACGTCGAGGGAAGTGAGGGAGTTGACTAGAAAAGTCAGGCTAGTTAGGGTATCGGTTGCAGGAAGGTTGAGGGCGGTGAGTTCGTTGAGGGCACAAGACAGCTCGGCCAGGACGGTATTGGCGGATACGTCGAGGGTGGTGAGTTGGTTGCCGTCACAAGCCAGGTCGGTTAGGGCGGTGAAATACTCGATCCCCTTCATGTCTTTTATTTGCTTGTTGCAAACGTTAATTTTCGTTACAGCCAACAGCTCCGCAGAGGAAATGCTAGCGCCCTCAGTCTTGCCAAGCAACCCAGCAATATAGCTGCGGAAGACGGGGTCGGGGAAGTTTATTTCGTTGATTACAACATCCCCCTCGCTTACGGCGGCTGATTCAACTGCGGCGGCGGGGGCGGTTAATGCGATAGCGGCCGAGGTGGTGGGGACAGGGGCAGCGGGCTGTGCGGCATCGGTGGCCGGTGCTTCTGCTTGCGGCGTTTTGGCGTCGGCAGCGGGGGTACTGGGGGTTGCGCCCGGGGCAGTGTCAGTGTTGGCCTCCGCATCGGTGGCGGGGGCTTCGACCTGCGGGGCAGCTGTCTCACCTGTCGCCAAAGCGGTAAGAGGGAAGCCTGCCATGGGGGTTAGTGCCAATACGGCTGCCAGCACCAGTGCCAGGCCCTTGCTCGATTTCTTCGTCTTCATCATCTTGTTACCCCTTGCCTCTATTGCCTAGTGCGCTGTTTGCGCACACTGTTCCTTTAACTTCTGCACCCACCATAAAACCTTTGGCGAAAAAAATCTGCATTTTGTCATGAACAGTAAATCCAGCGACATGAACGACAATCAAAGGGCATTCCCGAGGTTTTTTTGCGCGAAAAATTATGCTTCTCGGCAAGAGGAAACTGGCCTAGCACCCTTCTGAACTTGCGCACCCCTACAAAAGTGGCGCCATTTCGGGCGCAGGGGGCAGCAGGCATGCGACCATGTAGGTGGGGCAATAGAGCACGGGACCTTCAACGGCAACGTTGCCTTCGTAAAGAACAAGGGCCTTTGTGATGCCATAACAAAATCCAGTTCGCCCAGCTTGCGATTTTTGAAGTAATACCCCTTAAAGCCATGCGCGCGCAGCTCTTGCGCCACAACATTTTCATAGATTGCACCAAAGTTTATATCCGGCCTATTTCGGCATTTTTGCATTACCACGAATGAACAGGTAAAACAACACTTTGCAATCAATTTTTAGTGGTCGATTTAACACTTTGCAAGCATATTTTGATAGCTGATATGACACTTTGCGATCACACCGGGCAACAGGATTGCACGCTTTGGCAACACAGGAAGATGAACGTATGACAAAAATGTAGTATAATACTGTAGTCCATAAAAGGAGTGTCATGCAAAAACAGAGCGTTACCGTCCATGATAGGGTGCAAAAACATCATCCTGATTTGACAAAAAATGATGTTTTGCAAGCCTGGAATAACAGGCTTAAATGTCAAATTCGACAAGGGCCGTGGCCGCCGCAATACGTGGCTATAGGTTTTGATAATAAAGGACGTTCTATCGAAATGGTGGGCGTGTATGATCCTTTTGAGGATGCCGTTTTAATTTTTCATG
>JAVWGW010000231.1:0-1901 GCA_036640375.1 Raoultibacter sp.
CATGTCGCCATTGCATTCAAACACGGTCATGTTCTTGCCGATGGCGTCAAGACCGCCCAAGGGGATAACCTTCAAAAGTGCGTTGGGATCTTTCGGTGCCGAACCCCGCGTGTTGCTTTGCGCTGCTGTGGTGGCCGTGTTGGCCGCCCCATTACCATTGCCGCTGCCGCGACGGCCGCGGCCGCGCGAAGAACTGCGTTGTGCCTTGGCGCTTGCAGCGTTGGCCTGATTTACTTCGCCTGCCAGTTCCTGGGCGGCTTCTGTGCGTTTGAGCTGGGGGCGCTTGTGTTCGATCTGTACGTGTTTGTACGAGCGCGTGTTCTGTTTGCCCTCGTTCTCGTTCCCGTTTTCGCGGGGTGTTCTTTCAGTCATATAATTCCTTTATATTGGGCACGAAACCCACGAAAGCCGTAAGCCCCAACGCGTTGGGGTTCGGCTACACCAGATGAATTACACCCGCTGTGAGGACGTTCGTTTTCGTGCAATTTGTACGCTTAGAGCACTCCCACTTCGCGCATAACCTGCGCTAAGCTTGCGGATTGCTCTTGCGTTGCGTCTACTAGTGGCAAGCGAACCCCGCCGACGGGGAAACCGCAGAGCTTCAAGGCTTCCTTCACCAAAATGGGGTTTGAGGTGGTAAATAATGCCTGCATAAGCGGCTGCAATGCCACGTGAGCTTGCCACGCTGCATCGAAATCGCCCGCCGCACACAAATCTACTATTTCTTTCATGCGTGCCGGTGCCACGTTGCCGATGGTTGAAATAACCCCAGCACCCCCAGCGCGCATTAAATCGTAAGTGAGTGCATCATCGCCAGAATACACGCAGAAATCTGCGGGTGCGCCTTCGATAATGGCTTTAACCTGTTCAAGATCGCCCGAAGCTTCCTTTACCGCCACGATGTTTTCACATTCGTGAGCCAAGCGCAGCGTGGTTTGCGCCGTCATGTTGATGACGCAACGCCCCGGAATGTTGTAAAGAATGATGGGCAGATCGACCGCAGCGGCAATGGTTTTGAAGTGCTGGTATAAACCTTCTTGCGGCGGCTTGTTGTAGTAAGGCACCACAAGCATCAAACCATCGACACCAAGCCCGGCAACTTCGCGGGCAAAATCAACCGTGTCGGCCGTGCAGTTGTCGCCCACATTGGCGATGACGGGCACGCTGCCAGAAACTTCGGATACAACCGCTTTGAACAGCTCAATTTTCTGCGGATAAAACACCGTGGGGCTTTCGCCCGTGGTGCCGTTGATGATAAGTGAATCGCTGCCGCCTTCGATTAAACGGGTAGCCAATGCTGCTGCCTGCTTCAAATCAAGGTCGCGTTTTTCATCGAATGGGGTTACCATTGCGGGGATCATGCGGCCGAAACGAGGCTGTTCAACAGGGGGCATCTTCTACTCCTTTAATGCGATTGACGCGCGGATGGTGTTGCTTTGCCCATTATGACATCAATGGCACTGCAGAGCTATGTGTTGCAAGAAACCTAAACAAGACAACCATACGCGCTGCCTTAGGCCATCATAAAGGTTTCCAGGCCAACGACAAGGCCCTGACGTGCACCGACGCTGCGGATGCCCAGCAAAACGCCCGGCATATACGAAGAGGTATCCCAAGAATCGTGGCGAATGGTGAGGGTTTGACCCAGCGATCCAAATATGACTTCTTGGCTGGCCACATAGCCGCTGCTGCGCACGGCGTGCACGGGAACGCCGCTGATCAGCGCCCCACGGGCACCCTCGGCGCCTTCGATTTCGGTTTCGGCACCCGGCGCGCTGCTGACAAAACCACGCGCTTCGTCGATAAGCTGCGCCGTGCGCGCTGCGGTGCCACTGGGGGCATCTTTTTTGTTGCAGTGATGAAATTCGATGACTTCAGCTTCCGGAAAATACGGGGCCGCC
>JAVWGW010000232.1:0-1896 GCA_036640375.1 Raoultibacter sp.
CCCCGAGAATGTTAACAACAGATAACTTTCCGTTGTGGCGGATTTCTGCAGGTACGGTAAGGTTTTGGGCAGGTTGTGTGCCATACCAACCGGTAATAGCTGCCGTGTTTGTGGTGTTATCAATAACAAAAACCAGCCCATTATCCAGCACGGTTGTGGTGTCGGTGCCCAGTGCCACCGATGCTGTTGCTTGTGTAGAGTTTGCCTGGTTGGAAGTTTTCACTTGGCTAGATGCAGCCTGGTTGGTGTTTTTGGTGGGGCTTTGTGTGCCTTCGCTTGTGGCTTCCCCTTCGGGCTGCCCTTCCCCACTGGCTTGGGTGCCGCCAAGGTTGACCGTTTCTGAAACTTGGGCGGGGGCGGCAGTTGTTACCTTCACGGAGGTGTCGGCAAATGCCGACACGGGAACAAGGCCTGTGACCAGGCTGGTTGCTAAAATGAGGGCAAACGCCGCTTTTACACAGCGGTTTGCTGATGTTGCTTGGTTCATTTTTATAGTCCCTTAATCTACTGAACCAATGCCCACGTACCGAGGGTCCCGCCCCTGCGTGCATCAGTTCTGTTGAGGTGCATACTACCACCGCCTAGCACCATTTCACAATTTCCACACAAATGAAATGGACGGGACAAGAGTGGCTTGCAGATTACTTTTGCGGCTTCTATACTGTCAATTAGCATTTGTTTTTCAACATATTTGTTAAATAACAAAGGAGCAGTGTCAGTGAGTACTCCCTTTCGGCATTACATAGAAACGCATCAGGTGTTTACCACTGCTGGGGCGTTAAGCGCTTGCGGTGGTGGTGCCAGCATCCGCACTGCGCTTTCGCGTGCCGTAGCAGACGGGCGCATAGCCAAAGTGCGCAATGGTCTCTATGTTTCACATACGGGGCGATTTATTGACTTGAAAGTTGATCCCTATCGTGTTGCAGCAACATTTGACCCAGCTGCCGTCTTTTCCTTTCATTCTGCGCTAGAGTTGCATGGACTTGCGCACTCGATATCAAATCGCGTGCAATTTCGCTCGCAAGCGGCAAGGCTCTCATTCACTTTTGACGATAGCTTCTTTACGCGCTATCCAATGCAAGAAAGCGTTCTGAGCGATGCCGTGCAGGCAAATTCTTTCGGCACGGTGAGTGTGACAACGCGTGAGCAAACTTTTCTGGATTGCATGAATCACCTGCGCCTTTGCGGTGGTGCCGAAGAAGTGCTGCATAGCCTGGCCGGCCTTCCCTACTTGCATCTTGATGTTGTCGTAGACCTTCTTGGCAACTACCCGGCCTCGGTTGTTGCAAGAGCGGGATGGTACCTAGAAGCAAATGCACAACGCTGGAACGTGAGCGCCACTTTACTTGATGGCTTAGAAAAACGATTGGCGCGCCATGCAAGCTATTACCTAGATTCAACAGCCCGCAAAGGTGCGCAGGCCTTTTCCACCCGCTGGAAGCTCAACCTTCCGGCAACAACAGCAGAAATCGCATCATGGATGGAGCTATAGCCATGCCCTTTAACGCACACGGCGAGCGACTTCGATAGAGGGCGGGGTGGTGACACAAGGCTGTGTTACCACAGATCGGGAATGACAGACAAGCAGAGTTTGGCTCCGTCCCTACTAGGAGATTATTTTACGGAGGGGCCGTATACCAGCGCCAGCACATCGATGCGGTTGTTTTTGAAGCGATAGATAATAAGGAAGTTTGATAGCGCTATTTTTCGGATGCCTTCCCCGTAGATTGCTTTTAGGCTTGCGCGCACACGGGGTGAGCCTATTTCAGGCGACGTTTCCAGAAGAAGAATGAAATGTTGGAGTTGGTTAAAAACTGCGTCTGAATAAAGGGCGGCGGCATCTTCTATGAAGCTATCGGCAACAACAACTTCGTATTTAGCCACGGGCTTGCCTTA
>JAVWGW010000233.1:0-1652 GCA_036640375.1 Raoultibacter sp.
CCCGAAGCGGTGTTCGCCCGCGACAATAGCAACAAGGGTTATCACAGACATAAGCAAGGGAAAGGCCGCGTAATACAGTTGGGATGCCATCGCAGCCAGCGACAAAGGGGTGCTGGCTTCTGCCGCCGCTGACCCTCCATAGCCGGCTAGGGAGGATGTGTAAAAGACGCAGAATACCCAAGCCAGCAAAAAAGCCCACCCAAAACGGTACAGGGAGCTAAGGGCACCCGCCTGCGATTTTTTGTAATTTTCACCCCGCTGGAACAGGTCTATTTGTTGTTGCATGCTTTATTATTCCCACTCGAAAAAATTATTTTGCCTACGCGATGTTCGGGTTGCACTGATTGTTCATAGTTTCTTACATTGAACCACAATTGTCAAAAAGTGGCATTTTAACTGGTATTATTGCGCCTTTTAGCAGTTTGGTTAAGGGGCTGCAATCTTTCATTGAGGTGATACATGCTTCGCAAAGAGTATCTGGTTTGGTGGACGCGAAATTGAGGTTCCATCCGGCTTGCCGGGAGAGATGGTTGACGAAAACGCGCTGGGTTCGTCCATTTCCCTCACGGAAGGGGTGCAAAGCATTAATTTCTGAAATGTAGTAAGAAATACGTTCAGCGAAAACGTCGTGTTCAAGGTCGGTAAGTAGCTGTTCGCGTTGCAGCTGTCCAAAAAGATTGGCGGCATAGGGTTTGATAAATTCTGCTTTACAGAACAGGGAATTGCCCTTTGAGATAAAGCCTTGCTTTCTGATTTGCCCTGCCCAGTCGTATATTTCTTCAAATAGTGTCTCATGAATGGCCTGAAGGTGCGCGAGGTCAAACTTGCCTTGAATGGGGTTAGTCTCTAGGAAGGCCACGGCTGCGCCAGTAATCATTCTTTCAACCTGAGAAAGTTCGTTGCAATCCGTAAGCCCGAACTTATTTACGAGGACGTGAGTGCCTTCGTAGACATAGGGATCGTTGGGGTCGTAGCGATAATCGTAATCCCGCTCGCCTTGCTTAGGCATTCGATGCAGCCATCTTTTTGCGACATTGACATAGTGAGCAATGAGTTCCTGAAAAGAAAGTTCACCGCGCCCAACGCGACGCAGGTTTTCTTTCTCCTCGCTGGTCATTGCCATATGCTCAACCGCGAGCGAATGCTCGACTTCCGCAATAATATTTTCCATTTCCTGGGCTGTCATAGATTCTCCTAACTAGGAATATTTTAGCATGGAGGCATGAAGCGCTTATGGTTGTTTGACCTGTATCGTTTTTTCGGACACGAGATTAAGAGATTTTTGAACTCAAATCCAGCAATCTTGTACCTACCGAAAAAGGAGCTCAGTACACGAGTCGTTTGCTTGCCGAATGGGCACGAGATAACGATGTCAGGCTATCGTGTAGCCGTAGAGGCAACTGTCACGACAACGCAGTTGCCGAATCGTTTTTTGCAACACTTAAAAACGAGATGTATTACCGAAGAAGCTTTTCTACTAGGGCGGAGGCAAAGATGGCTGTAATCAACTTCATTGAGTGCTACTACAATCGCCAACGCCCTCATTCAACCATTGACTACAAGATCCCAGCACAGGTGATGGAAGACTTCTTTACCAGAACCAAACCTGTGTGCTCAACCATCCGGAAGGCGGCGTAAATTCTCTCACTTTT
>JAVWGW010000233.1:1662-1896 GCA_036640375.1 Raoultibacter sp.
AAACATTACGTATTCACCTCGCGCAGAGTTGATTCCCTCGTTCCTTGTTCGCCCTGCCCCCTGATTCTCGCTATTCGAAAGCTTGACAAAACGACTATCCTTCTTCATATAGTCTGAAATGATGCTTTCAGAATCGTCGGTTGAAGAATCATCGATGCAGATTACTTCAAACTCGCAAAATGTTTGAGCCAATACGCTGTCGAGGCATTGTTCGAGAAAGTCTTCTGCATTAAA
>JAVWGW010000234.1:0-1892 GCA_036640375.1 Raoultibacter sp.
CCGCCCGCCCGGGCGCATGAACGTGGCCGATTACGTGCTTTCCCTTCCAAAAAAGGAAGCGGCCCAAGATTTTGAAGCGGCCCAGCAGCGGGGCTGTGAAGCGGTGTTTTACCTGATAGATAACGGGCTTGAGAAAACCCAGCAGCAGTTTAACTAGGGCATGCATGATGCGCGTCCTTATTAAAAACGATCGAGCGAAAGTTTATGCGCTGTTTACCATCGTTATGTTGGGTTCGGCGCTGGGCAACCTTTCGCAAACGGCCTTAAATGCGATGTTTTCAGGCATTGCGCCAGAATTTTCCCTCAGCGTTAGCCTGGGGCAGTGGCTTACCACCCTCTACATGCTTACCCTGGGCGTGGTTGTGCCGCTTGCAGCATTTTTAGCGCGCCGTTTTTCAACCAAGAATATTATTTTTCTGGCACTCAGTTTCTTTTTGGCGGGCGCTGTGCTGGATTTTATTGCTTGGGATTTTTATTCCCTGTTGGCTGGCCGGGTGCTTCAAGCGGCTTCAACGGGTATGCTGTTGCCCCTGGTGCAGACCATAGCCATGACCCGTTTTCGGGAAAATCGACGCGCAACTGCTATGGGTGTTGCGGGCATTGCTTTAGGGTTTGCGCCCAGCATCGGCCCCACTATCGGCGGATCTTTGGTGGCGACGCTGGGGTGGCGCAGCTTCTTCGTGATATTGATCATTCTTTCTGCCTGTTTACTGATTGCAACTCTTTTTTGCGTCGATGCGGAAAAAGTTTCTTCCCACCCCCTCGCGCTTGATTCGGTGTCGTTTGTGCTTTCAACCTTGGGTTTTGGGGGTCTTTTGCTGGCGTTTTCAAACGCTTCCAACTACGCTTTGTCCAATCCTTTTGTCTGGGTTGTGCTGGCGGTGGGCGTGGTGTGTCTAGCGCTTTTCGTTATGCGTCAAAAACGCGTTGCCAACCCCCTGATTAACCTGGATATTTTTAAGTCGCGGCAATTTACTATCGGCTTTGTTGCCCAGTGCCTGCTGTTTGCTTCATTTATGGGTATCACCTTAATTGTGCCGCTTTACGTGGAGGTTTTGCGCGGAGGCAGCGCGCTTGAGGCGGGACTTGTGCTTTTGCCGGGCACGGTTGCTGCGCTGCTGATAAACCCGCTTGCAGGCATTTTGACCGATCGTGTGGGCGTGCGCGTTGTGGCGCTGATCATGGGATCCTTTTTGGTGGCGGGCGCTGCGGGGATGATTTTCATCGACGCACAAACTCCCCTTGCCACCGTTATGTTTTGGCAGGGGGTGCGCAGCGTGGGCATAGCCGGGCTTGTTGGCCCTTTGACGGCGTGGAGCCTTGCGAAGTTGCCACGCCCTCTGGTTACCGATGGCAGCTCGTTTTCTATTGCGGTGCGTCAGGTGTGCGCTTCTTTGGGCACGGCCACGATGGTGTTTCTTATAACCCTTGCTTCAGCCACTACGGCAGCCCCCGCACTCGGCTACCAACTCGCCTTCGCCTGCTCCGCCCTGTTTGCCGCCGTAACGCTAGCCTGCATTTTCTGGCGCGTACGCTAGGTGAGCGGCTGTGCTTCGTGGGGTATATACCTGCATAAAAAAGGAATGAAAACGGTGACCCTAAAAGAGCCACCGTTTTTGGGAGCGCATCAAACCAAAAGAGGGAGGGAGGTTTTTGGTTGATGCTGCCTAATATTTCGTGAGCATTGTGCGTATTACTTCTTCACCGACGAAGCATAGGTTGTCGCGGTTTGTCCAGCGATGCGGCCAAAGACGGAATATCCGCTCATGACACACCAGTAATCGCCATTCATTATGCCGCCTGCACAACCGGGTACAGCGCAGAGACCCGTAATGGGCTTTGCGTCAGTGCCGATAACTTCTGTGCTTGTATTAATTTTGAGGCCACCAAAC
>JAVWGW010000235.1:0-1889 GCA_036640375.1 Raoultibacter sp.
ATACGGCCGTTTCGGTTTATTATCTTATCGGCTGCGCCCGTATCCTTACCATGGTGTTTTTGGTTACCCAGAAAGAGAAGCAAACAGAAGAGATTGAGGCTGTGGAAGTGGTCCACGAACCCCTTTAGGTCGGCACAATTGTGTTGGCGGATGCGGCGTTTCGGCCACTGCTGTTCGAGCGCGCTTGTGCTGCTAAGACAAGAAGCCACCCTATTTGGATGACTTCTTGTTGAATGCGGGGCAGGCAGCGAAAGCGGGAATGCAAGCAATGTCATTCTTCCTATTTTGTAACAGCCTTCATAATTTCGATGACTTGTTCGTCGGGGATGAAGAAGCGTTTTCCGCCGCCTTCGGTGTGCACCAGTGTCATGAATTCATCGATGTTGATGTCGTCGTAATTGATGTCAAATTTTTCCGGAAGGCCGACGGCGCTTCGGAATTCATCGAGGGCTTCTATGCATCTATCCAGGCAATCATGCTTAGTGCCCGCGGTGCTAACCCCAAGGTTTTCTGCAAATTCGCATATTTTATCCAGGTAGACATCGGGAAGTGCCCGCATGGTGGGTGCCATAAGAACAGCAACCGCGAGGGCATGGGGTGTGTGGTAAAGGGTGCCAAAGGTCATCGACATATTGTGGATGGGCATGGCGCCGAATGTAAGGCCAAACGCGGTGATGCCCAAAACGCTTCCCAGAAGCATATTCTCGCGCGCTTCAAGGTTGTGGCCGTTGGTTGTTGATTCAACCAAGTTGCTGTAGATGATTTTCATGGCTTGCTTGGCGTAGGGATCGCTTGCGACACTTGCCTTGGGTGAGAAAAAGCCTTCAAGGGCATGCGTCATCGCGTCGAATCCGGTTGATGCTGTCATGCTTGCGGGTAGGGTTTCGGTGAACTCGGCATCAAGAATCGCGCAATTGGCGCCCAGATACTGCTGCATGATGGAAATTTTCAAATCCATCTCTTCGTTGAAGATGACGGCGGTTGTCGAAACCTCCGACCCAGTTCCCGCTGTGGTGGGAATGATAACCGAAGGTGTTTTGAGCGGTTTCGCCGTAGGAAACATATCGATGTATTTCATCTTTTCGCTGAACACCTTGTGAACATCAGTGACCTTGTTTTCGGCCATCCACAGCACCGCTTTCGCCGTGTCGATGACGCTGCCGCCACCGACGGTGAGGATGCAGTTTCCGCCAATGCTTCGATAATAGTCCGATGCTTTGTTGATAACGGTGCTGCGTGCATCGGCCTCCACGGTATCGAAGACACCTGCAAGTTCGACTCCGTCCGCTTCAGCGTCGAAGTAGTTTTGCATCTTTTCCGTGAACCCCAGCTTGGTTAATACGGCATCAGTGAAAAGCACGCATTTCGTGCCCCCCATTTTTTTGAGCAGCCCTGGGGCTTGTGCTGCTGCCCCGACTCCGCAAATCACGAACGATTGTCGTACCGAAAACTGGAATGAAGATTTCGTCATAGCAAACTCCCTACCGGTTGTGGCGGGCTGTTGTGCCCGTCGGTTGATGGCTGTTTCGTCAACTCAAGGCACGAGTGCCTAAAAACATTAAAACCAGTGCTGCATTGAAGGTGCGGCACTGGTTTAGGTTGGCAAAATCGTCGTCTAGCAAAGACCCAGCATGCTCCAAAGCGGGATGCTGGCAAACGTGGCAATAAGTGTCATGATCATGTAGGCATAGGCGGTTTTCTTGAACTCTTTGATAGTGACATATTCGTTGCCTGCAATTCCCAGCGTGCCGATAACAAACGGGTTTTGGAATGAATTAAACCAGATGTTCGCCGCGGTATAGACTGGGAAACAAAGGATGAACGGGGAAATGCCTGCCGTCATCAAAAGAGGTGAGAAAATCGAGTAGAGGATAATCAGTACGACGCCA
>JAVWGW010000236.1:0-1811 GCA_036640375.1 Raoultibacter sp.
GCCGGGGCAATGCAGGTGGCCGGGGCGGCGCAATCGGGCAGCGCGCGCACAAAGGCAAGCAAATCTTGCAAGGACCCGTGTTCAACCGTTTCGATGTCGAAGCCATCGGGGTCAAGCAGGCAATCGGTTACCAGGTAGGCGGGCATACCCACGCCCAAGCACGCCAAATCTTCCCGCGTATTGTTGCCCACCATCAGCACTTCTTCGGGGGCACACCCAAAGGCGGCCAGGTTTTCAAGGTAATAGGCGGCGTGCGGCTTGATGGCGGTGGAATTATCGTAGGTGGTGATGCGCGCAAAGGCCGCCGGGTCCAAATCGCCCCAGTTAAGGCGCCACTTTACCGCCGCAGGTGGGAACATGGGCATGGTGGTAAGCGCCAGCGGATAACCCTTGGCCTGCAAGGCCTCCACCACTTCGGCCGCCAGAGGGTTGGGCGGCATACCCGCGCCTATCTGCCCGAAATCGTGCGCGTAAAATTCATCGAGCAGCGCGGGCCAATCGGCTTGCTGGGCGTATTCCCCCAGTTCAGCGAAGAATGCCTGCCAAAACTGCTGTTCGTTGGTGTGCGCACCATCGCTGTGCGCCATAGCCCCGATGCCGCAGCGCAAAGCCGTGGTAAAACGCTTAACATCCAGGTCGTGTTCTTCAACAAACGCTTCAAGCGAAAGAAAATACCCCCCCATAAAAGCATCCATATCAAGGGGTAAAAGCGTGCCATCAAGATCGAAGAAGATGGCGCGGTACGTGGTCTGTGGCATACGTGATTCCTTTACGGGCGGCAAGGGCGGATTAACTTATCCGTGCTAGTATAATCGAGGAAAGAAGGAGTACGAAAAACCTTATGAAATTGTTACTTCACGCATGTTGTGGGCCTTGTTCGCTTGAGCCGGCGCGCTTATTGCAGGCGGCGGGCCACACGCTTAGCCTGGCCTACATGAACGCCAACATACACCCCGCCGCTGAATACGCCCAGCGCCTGGCCACGCTGCGCACCTGGGCGGCCTCCCAAAACCTTGCCGTTGTGGAAGGTGCCTACGATGTGGCCACTTGGGAAGCGCGCGTGGGCTGCTTCGGCGCGGGGCAGGCCACACGCCAGCAGCGCTGCGCTGCCTGCTATCGGCTGCGCTTGGAAGAAGCGGCGCGCTATGCGGCCGATCACGGCTTTGAAGGCATTGCCACCACGCTTAGCGTAAGCCCCTACCAATACACCAGTGCCATTGAGCAGGAACTAAGGCGCGCGGCGCAGGGCGTGGGCATCGCCGCTGTGTTTGAGGATTTCAGGCCGTTTTACCCGCAGGCCACACGCACAAGCAAGCAGCTGGGCATGTACCGGCAAAATTACTGCGGCTGCCGCTTTTCGGCCGCCGAAGCTGCACAGGAACGTGCCCAGCGTGCCGAAGAAAGGCGTGCGATCAAGCAGGCACAACACGATGCGAACGCAGGGCAGCGAGCACGCGCTGCCGCGCAGCTTGCCGCGAAGAAGGCCGAAAAACAAGCCTATGCCGCCAAACAGGAAGCCAAGCACGCGCTGAAGGAAAAGCTGCGTGCCGAAGCGCGCGGGGGCAGCAGCCCCGACCGCGCTTGTGGGGGCAGCCCCGGTGGCGATTTAGCTAGCAGCCCCGCCCGCAACCCCGACCAACACGAAGGAAAGACCCCGCATGAAAACCAGTGACTTTGATTACGACCTGCCCGAACGCTGCATAGCCCAAGAACCTGCCGCACAGCGCGACCAATGCAAAATGCTAGTGATGGACCGCCACAGCGGCGCGCTTGAAGATCGCATTTTTGCCGACATCATCGATTACCTTGAG
>JAVWGW010000237.1:0-1778 GCA_036640375.1 Raoultibacter sp.
ATTGTTAAGATCGACATCGAAAACTTCAAAATTATCAATCAGGTGTACGGCCACGACAAAGGCAATTTTGTGTTGCAGTCATTTGCCCATGCCTTACGCGAGGTGCTTACGCCTTGGGAAGGGATTTTTGCCCGGGTGGCCAATGACGATTTCGTTATGCTGCACCCCGCACACGGCATGAAAAAAGAAATCGCCCAGCACAAACTGGCGCTCAAAATTTTCTTTGATCAGCTGGGGGATGATTTTAATTATGTCGTCAAATTCAAGGCGGGTCAGTATGACATTGCTGCGCCGCGCAAGGGCGTGGCGGATGTAAACGAATACTATGAGCTCGCAAACTTTGCGCATCGTGAAGCCAAGCGTGATCCGCTCACCGAAGTTGTGTTCTATCACGAAAATATGTCGAAGGCGGCTTTGGCGAAAAAGGATATCGAAAACAGGATGCAGCAGGCGCTAGAGGCGGATGAATTTGTTGTGTATCTGCAACCGAAATACGCGCTTGACGGCGAAGCAATGAGCGGTGCTGAAGCCTTGGTGCGCTGGCAGGTTTCTGAAACCGAGCTTTTACCCCCCGCTGAATTTATCGGGCTTTTTGAAGAAAACGGCTTCATTATCAACTTGGATAAATACGTGTTGGGCTGCGCCTGCGAAACTATTAAAGAGTGGCTTGATCAGGGGATAGCACCGGTTCCTGTGTCGGTTAACTTTTCGCGCCTTCACTTGGATAATACCAAGTTTGTCGATGAATTGTGCGTGCTGGTCGATAGCTATGGCATAGCGCGCAACCTTATTGAAATCGAAATTACCGAAAGCGCCATCTTTGAACATCTTGAAGTATTCAAAACGGTGCTGGCGCAGCTGCACCACGCGGGCTTTACGCTTTCCATGGATGATTTTGGCAGCGGTTATTCTTCGCTGGGATTGCTTAAAGATTTGCCGGTGGATGTTATTAAAATCGACCGCAGTTTTTTTGTGACACAGCAAAGCGATGCGCGCACAAAGACGGTTATTGCCATGGTGCTGCAAATGGCCGAAGCGCTGTCCATCCAGACGGTGGCCGAAGGCGTGGAAGAACAGGGGCAGGTTGATCTTCTGCGCGAATTTGGCTGCGACCATGTGCAAGGCTTTTTCTACGCCCGTCCGATGCCCATACAGGAATTTACCCGCCTACTTGTGCAGGAATGCGGGAAGTAACTGCGCGCCCACCACAGCCCTCTTTCTTGTGCTATCATGACGAACAAGTGTTTGCAATAACGAAGGAATGATGTGGCGCGAAAAGACAGAATAATCCTTGGCATCGATCCGGGCCTGGCCAACACCGGCTGGGGCATTGTGCACCAGCAGGGAAGTGTGCTTTCCTGCGTGGCGTACGGCTGCATTTCCAGCGCGGCGCAAACCGATTTATCCCTGCGCCTGTGTAAGGTGTATGACCAGGTGGAAGCTGTAATCGACCGTTTCCAGCCCACCTGCGTGGGCATCGAAACCATCTGGTTTGGCTCCAACATCAGCGCAGCCTTTGCTACGGGGCAGGCGCGTGGGGCAGCCTTGGTGGCCTGCGCCCAGCACGGGCTTGTCGTGGGCGAATTCACGCCACGGCAAATAAAGTTGGCGGTGGTGGGCACGGGCACCGCCGAAAAGGAACAGGTGCAATACATGGTGGGCAAGCTGCTTGCGCTTGCCACGCCGCCACACCCCGACCATGCGGCGGATGCCTTGGCGGCCGCCATCTGTTTTACCACCCACGAAGGCCTCGTTTCGGCCGCTCAAAGATAGGTTGT
>JAVWGW010000238.1:0-1774 GCA_036640375.1 Raoultibacter sp.
GCGATGCTTAGCGGCACTTACAAAAAACGACCTGCCGACCACTTCGTCATCAGAGAACGCGGCAAAGTGCGCAACATTGCTGCCGTGGGTTTTGAAGACAGAATAGTGCAGCGGGTTTTCTGCAAATACTCTTTGCTGCCCGTGCTAACCCGCGGCCTCATAACCGACAACGGTGCCTCCCTTGAAGGCAAGGGGGTCCTGGGGCTGGGCAACCAGACAAGCCAAATAGGAGCCATCTATTTTGCGAGCCCCATTGATCATGCCTTCAAAGAAGGCATGTGCATAGCCGGCTATGGCCGCTATATGGATGACGGCTATGTTATGTGTGCCAACAAAGAACAGTTGCGCCATGCCCAAGAGGTGCTGCGCTGTGAGTGTGCCAAGCTCAATATTATACTCAACCCCAAAAAGGTGCGCGCTATAAAGCTTGTGCCCGGTTGTGGGTTTACCTACCTAAAAACAGTGTTTCACCTGCACGCAGGCGGACGCATCACAACAACACTGCCTCCCAAAACCATTGCCAACGCCCGCCGCAGGTTTGTACGCATGAAGCACCTGGTGCAGCGCGGCGTGCTGCCCGCAGAAAGCTTTCAGCTAAGCTTTGCCAGCTGGCAAGGTGTCTGCCTGCGCGCCACCAACGGCCAGCGCATCATAGATGCCATGCGCACCGCGCTGCCGCGGTTTTTTCACAGCGCGTTTTCAACAAAATGTAGAATATCTTCAAACCCGAAAGATCCTTCTGCAACCCCATAAATGATTTCATAAAAGTCTTCGCTTCTTGGTTTGAATTTATACCCACAAAGCCGCATATACGCAATAATCAAAACAGCCGCAGTTCTTTTGTTCGTTTATGTCTATCATTTTGCGAGCTTTTCAAGCATGTCGTAATACTCTTCGGTAACATCATCGGCAAGATTGAGTAACGACGGTTTTTCATTGTCCAAAGGTACAATTTTAAAAGCGGGCTTATTATTTTTAAAGACGGTAACAGAGATGCTATTTTCCATTACATTTTTAGTGAGTTCGGACCATTTCAGTCTCGCTTCGGAATAACCTATCGTTGCTGTATTCATGTGCAATCCTTTCTTATTCCTGCTATGGTCACACCATTATACCTAGAATTAATACTAAATATAGGTGCAATAGTAAGCTAAATAAGAATCTAGTGAACAAACAAGCTAGGGCGTACGCAGGCGTGCGCGTAACATCAACGGGGAAGGGCACCCCCGCATCCCGCGCGTGGTGTACGCAGGCGGGCAGGGCAGCGCGGATATTCATCCCCTCGTTAATGTTGTTCGCAGCGGCTGTGGCGAGGGTTGAATCTGCAAAATTTTGCGGGTATAAGGATTGGCGTAATTTTGCAGATTTGAGGATGCTTTAAGCGTGGCAAACAATAACAGGGAGGCGATTGCTCGTCTCCCTGTTATAATATGAGCAGAACATTGTCAAGTAGCAATAAAGGTCCAAGCCCAAAGATTTTGAGCTTGGACCTTGCTTTATCTCAACTTGAACTTGGCTTTCCAAATGGTTGTGTCTAAATCGACGCTCGTATTCGCAGTTTAATATTCGCGGGTTCGCTGCGCTGGCTTCGCATTTCGTTGCAACGGCTGGATGCGCGCACCTTCAAAAGAAGAGTCTTTCTGCGGGTATACCTCAAAGAGAAGCGCACCAAAAAATAACCTGGGATCGCATCCAGCGACCAGTCGACAAAGGAAAGCTCAAAGTTCAAGAAAAGACCTCATAGGGTGCATCCCTCAATCCAGCGTTCCTTCCG
>JAVWGW010000239.1:0-1742 GCA_036640375.1 Raoultibacter sp.
CGAAAGTATTGTGCGTGCCGAAACACGCTTGATTCAATTTATACCATATCGCAGCCCCCTTGCCTAGAGAAACCCCCCACCTGCACCGTCTTCACACAGAATTGCCTGTGCTCTTTGAACTTAAAATATTTCACCAGACAAAACGTAAACATTTCTATCCAAGTAGCCTACCTGCGCATATCAAATTTCCAAAACGTGGCACCGATATGCTCTTAGCGCTTGCGCAAGCCTAAGCACAAAAAAAATCGGCGCTAGCTGTAACTAGTAACCGATTTAAGTTTTGATACCCTGCGCCGCCCGTACCCAGACTAGACACCTGCGGGCTTTGCTGTGCACAACCGCATTGTATCACGCTCGCCCTGCCTGTTTCAACCGCTTCCAGCGCGTTTTCATTTATTCGGTAAACTGAGGTGCACCCCACAACTTGAGCGCCCAGATTGACGTGCCAATCCACCCCACCCAACCTAACCCGCCTGCGTACACCCCGCGTGGGATGCGGTAGTGTCCTAGCTTAATTAAGAGCGCGGCACGCGCGACACATACCTATGAGGGCGCCAGGGCGGTGCGTCTTCGCGTATTTTTCACGCTAGAAACTGCCGGGATTGAAATGCTTTTTAACTTGCCTCCATGGCTTTTGGCGGTCGCCCTGCTTGCGGAGCTTCAGCTTTTCGACGTTCAACGGACTCAACTGCGACATAGGTGCGCCGACCATCCCTATACCCATCCAGTATTCCCGCATCAATCATGTGGGTTATGCGGCCAGGCGACAGCCCTAACTCTCGCGCAGCTTGTGCCGCCGACATGACCGCACCGTCAATGATGTAAGATTCATCAGTTTCAAAAAATACGTGAACGCTCTCGCAGCTGTCATCCCTGTTGTGACGCTTTGCTTGCGGAACCGCATCGCCCTGTTTCAGAAGAGACGCTACGTAAGTTTTCATAGCGTCTGCGGCCATGGCTACCGCTTCGTTGTAGGTTTTTCCTTCGGTGACACAGCCGGGAAGGTCCGGGACTGTGACCCAGTATCCACCATCCGTATCAGGATGGAGCCTTGCTTCAAAAATATACTTACCCATAATGTTATCCTTCTCGGTAGTTCCTTTCAACCGATAGATATATTATAAATTGTTGCTATTTAATTAGCAAGTCTCTTCGGCAACGGACTCCCCTCTTACCCCAGTTAATGTTACTCGCACGTGCCCGCCTGCTTGCATCTTGTACGCAAAGGATATTTCTGGTTCGTTAGTCTAGTAAAGCGACCTTACCGGGAACCGGTTAAAACCTAGCCTAAATCTGATGGAATCTTACAAAACCTTACACGGTGCCTAAACTACCAGGTGAATGCCCATGTGGAAACAGGGCTTGCCCTGCCCTACCCGTGCGGGCGGATAGGGAATCCGCCCCTACTTGTGGTGCCCCATCCTGCCCTGCCCGCCTGCGTACGCTGCGGGCGGGATGCGGTGGTGTCTTAGCTTAATTAAGAGCGCGGCACGCGCGACACATATTTTATGGGCAAGAGGAAGATTAGGGTGTTCGCTCTGTTTGGAATGACAAGGGGAAGTAAAAGAAAAATCGGTCAAGGTGGTTTTGTGATGGCTAACTATGCTGCCAGGCGGTGCTGGCAAGCTCTGCCGCCAAGTTTTTCCACGAGCATTCGGGCTGGAGTATACCCCAAGCGTTTAAGCAGTACGCCCGTACGCCTTGATGGGGGGAAGTAGGTCAACCTTAGATGAGAGGGCTTG
>JAVWGW010000240.1:0-1737 GCA_036640375.1 Raoultibacter sp.
TTTCGACGGGGGCGCCCTTACACGCCCCCTGTTAGCAGCTGCTATATTATTCCTTTCCAAGAATATAGTCAACAAAACTATCTTCCGCTGTGGTTGAATCCTCCACCCGTCGTAAACGTCTGATCAGTCTTGCCGGTGATAATGTGGCTCTTATTCAGGTTGACGATTTCCTTTTTCATATCTTCAACCAGTTTGATGGCCAGCTGCAGGGAAAGATCCTGACGCGCCACAACGCGCTGCACGATAACATCCTGCAAATCGGAAGGCAGCGGATAGGCGGGCACCAGCCAGCCGCTCATGCGCAGGCGATCGGACAAATCGTAGAGCGACCAGGGCACCTTGGCGTTTTTCTTCAGACCCCAACACACGATGGGAATATTGGTGGCAGCTTCATACATTTCAAACAGACCCATGCCTTCGATTTCGGCAGCCAAATAACGCGCCACATCAAGGGTGCGCTGATGAATTTCGCGGAAGCCTTCAAAGCCGTTGCGCATAAACACGTAATACTGGCCGACAATCTGCGATGCCGAACGCGAGAAATTGATGGCCATCGTGGCCTCTTCCCCACCCAGATACGATACCCAGAAAATCAAATCCTTTGGCAGCGATTCTTTATCGCGCCACAGCACCCAGCCGATACCGGGATACACCAGGCCGTATTTATGCCCCGAGGTATTGATGGAGCACACGTTTTTCAGGCAGAAATCCCACTTCAGTTCGGGGTTGATAAACGGTGCCACCATGGCGCCCGAAGCGCCGTCAACATGAATTTTGATGGGGAATTTAGGGTGTTTCTTGTTATAGGCTTCCACCAGGCCATCGAGGGTTTCCACATCGTCGTATTTGCCGGTGTAGGTGATGCCCAAAATGGCCGTGATGCCGATGGTGTAGCTGTCAACGAAGCTCATGACGGTATCCATGTTCAGGGAAAGCTTGTCTTCTTCAAGGGGAACCAGGCGCATTTCAATATCCCAATAGCGGCAGAATTTTTCCCAGCAAATCTGGTAGCCCGAAGAAATGACCAGGTTGGGGCGCTTGGCGCAGGTGTCAAGCTTGCGCGCCTTCGCGTTGGCCTTCCAGCGAAAAAGCATCCCTAAGCCGCCAAGCATACAGGCCTCAGAAGAGCCGACCGTCGAAGTGCCCAGGGGCGGATTTTTCGGGTTGGCGTGCCACAGGGTGCCCAGCATGGCCACGCAACGGTTTTCCAGATCGGCCGTCATCGGGTATTCATCTTTGTCGATGGCGTTTTTGTCCATGTTTTCAGCCATGATTTTTGTGGCAGTCGGATCCATATAGGTCTGGCAAAACGTCGTCAGATTCTGTGTGGCATTGCCTTCGATGGAAAGATATTCCGTCATCATTTCATAGGTAACGCGCGGGTCGATGGGGCTGGCATTCATCGCATCAAGCGGCATGGCAGCGTCGCTTGCTTCCGAGCCAAAAATGGGTGTAAGATACTGCGTTTTTTCATCCAGGGTGGCAAGGATGTTCTTCTTTTTCGCAGGGGCGGCTTTCTTTTGCGTGGCAACATTCTTCTTTTTCGCTGAGGTGGTATTCTTTTTCGCAGAGCTATTCTTCTTCATAGTATTCTCCTTAAATTGAACGAATAAACGATTTTTCCTAGCGCTAACAAGTCGCTTAGGAAAGCGAGAAAACGCGTGCAGGGGGAAACTGAGCGGTCTATTTCGCTGTTGTGGTGGGAGCCGCCGGCTCAAGGGGCTGCACATCAACAAT
>JAVWGW010000241.1:0-1718 GCA_036640375.1 Raoultibacter sp.
GTGGCATAGCGAATTTGCGCATCGGCAAGGCCAAACCACACCGTACCCACCGGCTTGCCTTCTTCGGCACCACCCGGACCCGCAATGCCCGTTACCGCCACCGCCACATCGGCGCCCAGCGATTTTTTAGCGCCCAGCGCCATCTGCGTGGCCACCTGTTCGCTGACCGCTCCCTGAGCATCCAGCGCCTGCACTGTAACGCCCAAGCGCACCTGCTTCACGGCATCGGTGTAGCTGACAATGCCGCCGGCCACCACATCAGATGACCCGGGAACCGCCGTGAGCGTGGCTGCTATCAGGCCACCGGTCAGACTTTCGGCCGTGGCGATGTGCACCGAACGCGCCCGCGCAGCAGCAAGCACGCTGCCCGCAAGCGCCTCTAGCGCAACAGGCGTAATCAAAGCTGCCGTGGCCGCATCAAGGGGTGCGGCGCTGGGCACCACACCTTCCGCACAGGCTGCTTCCTCCGGTGTATCGGGGTGTGTGTCCCCTGCATTTTTCGCCGCAGAAAAACTGAGCAGTTCGCGCGCTTTGGAAAAATAATCGAGCATCGATACGACCGTCAAAACCAAGGCGACCAACATGACCAGCCACGAAACAAGATACAGGTGATCGGATAACACCGCAGAAAAATCGCTGACCATGTGGCTATCCTTAATAAGGAACAACACGATGGCGATAATCTGCGTAACCGTTTTCGCTTTGCCATACCAACTAGCGGCGATAACAACACCCTGGTTGGCCGCCACCATGCGAATGCCCGCCACGATAAATTCACGGCACAAAATGATCAGCACCGGCCAAGAAGGCAGCACATTGAGTTCGATCAAAGCCAGCAGCGCCGCGGTGGTCAGTATTTTATCGGCCAAAGGGTCGATAAATTTACCGAAGTTTGTCACTTCATTGCGGCTGCGCGCAAGGTAGCCATCCAAGCCATCAGTGCCCGCCAAAATGATGAAAACAAAAGCGGCCACCCAGGGCTTCCACATTTCGGCATCGGGCCATTGGGGAAACCAGGTTGGCCAGGGGCTTAAAAGGGCAATAACAAACAAAGGAACGCCACAAATGCGCACCAAGGTAACAATGTTGGCAGGGGTCCACAGCCTTTCAGCGGACGGTTTTGTTTCACTCACCGATCATTCGCCTTCCATTTCATAGAGCAGCGTATCAAGGATGGTCACACGCTTAATTTCCCCAGCACTCCCCTGCGCTATATAGGTGACGCCATCGACATCGGGGGCTTGGCATTGTGCGCGGCCGTATAGTTGGCCGTCTTCTTCAAGGCCCAATACCAGCACATCAAGCGTGGTGCCGATGCGCGCAGCTACGCGGGCCACCGAAACGCTATCGGCGCTATCACGCAGCGCCTGTGCGCGCTCAAGTTTCGTTTCTTCATCAATTTGACCAGGCAAAGTGGCCGCACGCGTACCCTCTTCGCAGGAATAGGGAAACACGCCAACATAATCAAAATCGGCATCCTGAATAAAATCGCAGAGGTCTTCAAAGGCGGCTTCGGATTCACCGGGGAAACCGGCAATCAGCGTGGTGCGCAGCGTAACATTAGGCACGCAGGCGCGAATGTGCGTGAGCAGCGCTTCAAATTCCTTGCGCGATCCGCTGCGGTTCATGGCGCGCAAAATGGAGGCATCGACGTGCTGTAAGGGGATATCGAAATACGAGCAGATGTTATCGTGGCGCGCCACACACGCCAGCAGCTG
>JAVWGW010000242.1:0-1683 GCA_036640375.1 Raoultibacter sp.
GATATAACCTCTTCAAATAAGGAGCGCTCCTCCATTTCAATGGCTTCCTGTTCAAGGTAGCCCACGCAGGCCCCCTTGGCAAACAGCACGCGCCCCGCATCGGCATCTTCTGCACCAGAAATTATATTGAGCAAGGTGGTTTTGCCCGCCCCGTTAGGGCCGACAAGCGCCAGACGATCGTATTCTTCCATACGCAGCGTCACATCTTCAAACAGCACACGGCTGCCAAACGCCTTAGAAATATGTTCAAGTTGCATAATCATGGATGTAGCGGTCCTTTTTGCTCAAAGAAAAATTGCAGATGAATCCTGCATTTTATCGAAATGTATGTGATGGAAGCAAACCCCAGTATAAAGCATTCACAAAACGCGCGAAGCCTTAAGCGCCGATATTCACTTTGTTTTATACTATGCCTTACATTGCAGCGCCCATGGGTTTGCCTCGGAGGTGAAAAACGTGTATTTGAAATGGGAAGATGAAACGGTGGGCATCGTTGATGATTCCAACGGCGTGCACCTGATTAAGCCCGACTACAACAACGCCGTGCGCGCCATTTTTAACGGGGAAGAATTTCTTTCGCCACAAACGTGGCAAAACTTCCTGGAAGACCGCATCGTTTCCCGGCAGCGGCGCGATATCAACAAAATCCTCTTTTACTTTGGGCTGAGCACTTACGACGTTTTTGCCTTAGCTGCCCAAACGCGCGCCATTTCGGCAAAAGACAAACTGTGGCTGGCAACATCTGAAGATGAACGCTATGCGGCGGTGGCACAAAAACAACTTGCCCACGCCTTCGGCGCAACCGCCTTCACCAACAACGACACCTCGCCTTCACCCAACGGGGTCAATATCAAGCGCTACGGAATTTACCAGGAACATTTTGGCATCATCAAGCAGCGGCTCTACCCCACATCAGGCGATGTTGAATCCGAAATTGCCGTGCCCCTGCTTGCCCGCGCCATGGGCATTGCCTGCTGCCCAGCGTTTCGCGTAAGTGCGCAGGAAGTGTTTTCGGAATTTGAATACGACTGGCGCGTGGAAAATATTATCCATTTTTCAAGCATCATGAGTGGTGGGCAACGTCAGGAAAATGAAGTTGCAGGCATTTTGGCCCAGCGGCCGCAGTATAGGCGTGACCTTTTCAAAATGCTTGTGCTCGATTTTGTTACCCGCCAAGACGATAGGCATTTAAGCAATTTTGCCGTAAAAATTGGCACGGGCACAGAAACCTTCTATCCGCTCTACGACAACGGCCGATCGCTGTTTTACGAAGACACGCCGTACTTCGTCGAAAAGGCTGTGGCAGATCCCCTTCTGTATGCAACAACATTTGGCCCGGTGGGCACGTATTGGGAACACATCCAAGACATGCTTGCAGCCGATGCATCACTTATGGCCGAAGTGAATTTAGCTATTGCCCCTTTAAGCATTGAAGCTTTTTTGAAGGAAGCGGGTTTTGAAGGGTATCGCCTTGCAGGGGCACAAGCCTGGATTGAAAAAACCCTTGCCTTGCTTGCCACATTTTAAGCGGAAAAGCGGCGGCCACACAGGCATAATTTGTACCAGATTTGTACCACTGACCACGCACAAACAAAAAGGCCAGAAGCTCTATTGCTTCTGGCCTGGTGTTAATGGTGGGCGTTACCGGATTTGAACCGATGACCCCTGCCGTGTGAAGGCAGT
>JAVWGW010000243.1:0-1681 GCA_036640375.1 Raoultibacter sp.
CTGGTAAAGGGTCCACCGCCGCAGGTGATGGCGCATATGTTGGCAGCGCCATGGGCAAGCACGGCAATTTCGATATCGAAGTTGTTATGAAGGCGGGCGCCATAGAGCGCATCAATGTTTTGGCGTCCAATGAAACCCTTGGGCTGGGCGATGTTGCCATGGAAACGATGAGCAAGCTGATTGTGGACAATCAAACGCTCAACGTCGACACTGTTTCTGGCGCAACGCTTACCAGTATGGCTTATCTTTCTGCGGTAGGTGATGCCATCGACGCGTCGGGCGCAAAAGCTTCCGAGTGGAAAAAGCGCGACCACGCTGCCGTGGCGGTTGCCAAAGATATGCCGACCGAAGCCGATCTGATTGTTGTCGGTTCTGGCGGTGCCGGATTCACGGCGGCCATTACCGCCGCGCGTGCGGGCAAAAAGGTTATCTTCCTGGAAAAATTAGGCGTACGTGGTGGCTCAACCGCCCTTTCGGGTGGCGAAATGGCTGCTCCCAACTGCTGGATTCAGAATAACCTGGGGCTTCAGGATAGCCCCGAACAGTTGGCGGCCGATATGCTTAAGGGTGGCGACAACAAGGGTGACCCGGAATTGGTTAATGTGATTGCCCACGGCGTGCTTGATGCAACCCAGTGGCTTACCTATGAAGGCGGCGTGTCTTGGGAAAATAACCTGCTGTTCTTCGGTGGGCATAGCGTGCGTCGTTCCATGATTCCCACGGGTCATATCGGTAATGCCATGACCACGGCGCTGACCGCCCGCTGCAAGAAAATTGCGAACATCACCTTAGTTGATTACATGAAGGCTACCGAACTGGTCAAGGATGCAAGTGGCGCCATCACCGGTGTGAAGGCCCAAAGCACCATTACGGGCGACCCCTATACTTTCAAAGCGAAGGCGGTTGTTTTAACGACGGGCGGATTTGGTGCCAACGTGGACATGCGCACGAAAAACAATCCGGAAATGGGTAAAGCTATTGGCTCAACGGACTGCGTGGGTGCCATGGGTGAGGGCCTTGATATGGCGTCTGCGATTGGCGCTGAGCTTATCGATATGCAGTACATTCAAACCTATCCCATCTGCGACACCGAAACGGGCGCACTGATTTACATCGACGACATGCGCCTTGAGGGTCGTACGCTCATGTTCAATAAGGAAGGCAAGCGCTTCGTGGAAGAACTTGATCGCCGCGATGTGTTATCCAAGGCCATAACGGCTCAAACGGGCAGCGTTGCCTACGAAATCTTCAACCAGGCTGCCGAAGATGAAACCGGTGTTGTGCAAACGCACATCCATGAGTTTGAAAATCTGACCTCACGCAAGTTGATGATTAAGGCTGACACCCTTGAAGAGGCGTGTGCGCTCTTTGATATCGATGCGGCAGAACTGCAAAAGACAATCGCGCACTGGAACGAAATGTGCAAGACGAAAAAGGACACCGACTACAACTTCCGTGCCGATATGGTGCCGATTGAGGAAGGCCCCTACTATCTGTTGGTTTACAAGCCTGCCGTTCACTACACCATGGGTGGCCTGCATATCAATGTGAATGCAGAAGTGCTCGACACCGCAGGCAAGGTCATCCCCGGCCTGTTTGCTGCGGGCGAAGTTGCGGGTCACAAGATGGGCACCAACCGCCTTGGCTCGACTTCTATGGCCGACATCTACACCTTCGGTCG
>JAVWGW010000244.1:0-1671 GCA_036640375.1 Raoultibacter sp.
AGGCAGTGTCTATCTTTAAGAAAGCAACAACGCAGCGCCTTCTGCCTGCACCGGATGAAGAGCCTATTTTCCGCAAAGACCGCTACCGCCCCAAGGGGTGAAACAAAGGAATCCCATGCAATCTCAGCCCGAAATTCTTACCCGCATTGACGACACAAAAGACTATACCCCCCTCAGTGCGCGCCTGATAGTGCAGCTTGCTGCACCCCACACCTGGCCTGCAGCTATTTTGCCCGTGCTTTTTGCAACCGCTTTGGCAGCCGTTTACACCCACAGTGTTTCGGTCACGCTTACGCTGGCGCTGCTGTGCATTTGCACGCTGATGCAAGCGGCCGTTAACACCATCAACGATTATTACGATTTTATCAAGGGCACCGATACCGCTGAAAACCAGGATGATCCCACCGATGCGGTGTTGGTGTACAACAGGGTCAACCCCCGATCCGTCTTCCGCCTAGCGCTTGCCTTTCTGGGCCTAGCCTTTGTGCTTGGCATCTACGTTATCGCGTGCGCTGGTTGGATCCCCCTTGCGATTGGCTTGGCAGGGGCGGCGATTATCATGCTGTATTCTGCGGGGAAAAGCCCCATATCTTATTTACCCGTGGGGGAATTTGTGAGTGGCATCGCTATGGGCGGCCTTATTCCCCTTGCCTGTTTTCAGGCTTTGACCGGCATTTTTGATGGACGCGTTTTGTTGCTTTCTTTGCCGCTGGTCTGCGGCATAGGGCTGATCATGTTCACAAACAATACCTGCGATATTGAAAAAGATATCGAAGCAGGCCGCAAAACGCAGTCGGTGCTTTTGGGGCGGGTGCGCGCACGGCGGCTGTACCACGGGGTGCTCTATCTTTGGATTGCCGCTATCATCGTTTTAGTGGGCGTATTTTTCACGCGCGGACTTATCCTTGTGCCCTTCATGCTGCTTGCGCTTTATCCGGCAGTGCATGCCCTGGTGAAAAACCCTTTAACAGCAGCCTCGCGCGGAGGCGCCATGCCGCTGTGCCTTAACGTCAACATTGCGCTGGGCACGTTTTACACCGGCGCCATCCTTTTTTCCGGTGTTGCCGGCTTGACGCTTTAAAGCCCGTCGCCTTCTGGCCAAACAATCGTTTTCTTGCCACGCAGCGCTGAAAAAGTGCCCACTTCAAGCAATTGGGCGGGTGTGATGGGCTGTGTGGTGGGGGCTAGGCCGGTGGTGCCGGCTATGAAGCCGATTATGGCTTCGGGAGTTTTAAGGCGGGCGCGCACTTCATCGATGCTGGCTGCCTGGTCGCGCTTGGAAAGGCGCTGCCCTGCGGCGTTCACCAGTAGGGGGATATGATGGTAGTGCGGATGGTCAAAGCCCAACAGGTCTTGTAGGTAGAGCTGCTGCGGGGTTGAGCTGAGAAGATCTGCCCCCCGCACAACCGACGACACACCCTGTTCGGCATCGTCTATGACAACGGCCAGCTGATAGGCAAAAGCTCCATCCGCGCGCTGAACAATGAAATCCCCGCAGTCCGCTTCAAGGTTTTGGCAATATTTCCCCTGCAAGCCATCGGTAAAACAATAGCTTTTATCGGGCGCGATAAGGCGCAGGGCCGGCATTTGGCCTTGCTGCTGCATGCGCCGCTGACGTTCTTGAGCGCTTAAATTGCGGCAGGTGCAGGTATGCACGCGCTTTTCTTCCCC
>JAVWGW010000245.1:0-1663 GCA_036640375.1 Raoultibacter sp.
CGAAGGGGTCAAGCCATGTTTCAACGCGAATTTGCACATGGCCGAACAGCGCCCATGCCGCAATGCCACCAATGGCGGCCAGTGCAAGGCCGATAATAAGGTAGAACTTCTTGCCGGTTGCGGCGTAGAGCATGGTAAGAAATACGAAGAAGAACACCAAAGCCGAACCGAGGTCTTTTTCAAATACGACAACAAGCAAGGCGATCGCCCACATAAGCAGCAGCGGGATCAGCGTGCGAATGTCGGGTAAGTTGGCCGGCCCCAGGCGGTGGGTGAACACCGAAAGCATCTCGCGGTTTTCGGCCAAGTAACCCGCCAGGAACAACACGATGAATATCTTCGCTATTTCGCCGGGCTGAAACGAAAACGGCCCCAGCGAAAGCCAGATGCGGCTGCCATAAATTTCTTGGCCAAGACCGGGCACCAGCGGGGAAAGCAGCAGCACAACCCCCACGATCATCAGGGTGTATTTGTAGTTGGCAATCTTGTCGAGATTTTTGATGAGCGCAATAACCAGCACCATAAAAACGACGCCCACAAAAAGCCAGGTAACCTGACCCAAGGCCAGTTCGGGGCGCAGGCGCGTCACAAAGGCAATGCCGATGCCCGAAAGCGCGAACACGATGGGTAAAAGGGCAGGGTCGGCACCCGGGGCAAACTTCCGAATAGCCAGGTGAGCCACAATAAAGCTGCCGAAAATGCCCAGCGGCACGCCCAGCGTTGTTGCGTTGAGTGCGAGCCCCTGGTTGATGGTAAGCATGGCAAACAGCAGTATGACCAAGGGGGCGGCCACACATAAAAGGGCAAGCTCTATATTGCGTCGCGTCACGTGAGCACCTTACCCTTCCGTTTTCGGCGCAGGGGCACCGGCGGCACCGGTGGTATCCGGCGCACCTGCGCCTTCGACTGCAGCTTCGCCGGTGGGTGTATTGCCTGATGCCCTGTCGATTTCGGAGCGATATTCCGCAACCAGCTTGTGGGCGGCTTCCAAGTTGTCAACGCGGATGCCACCTTGCAGGCGGTTGGCAGCGCCGGGCTGAAGCTTTTCCACTTTTATATCGGTGGCGCTATCAAGCTGGGAAAGGGGTGTGCCAAATAGTTCGCCGGGTACGCCGCGATACACGCTGACGGTACCGTTTTCAGCGATAAGGTAGGCGGAGTTGGCTGCGTAGGCATACAGGCCTATTCCCGTTGCGGCCAGCAGGCCAACAAGCACCAGTGCGATAAAGACCATACGCCTGCGCGATTTGCGCGTGTAGCGCCGCCGCCGTTTTTCGCTGTGGCCGGTCACGTCGACGATGATTACGGTGATGTTGTCGTGGCCCCCTGCGGCGATAGCTTCGTTGACCAGCGAACTTGCGCATCGTTGTGGGTCGCGGGTGCGCGCTGTTACCGCTTCGATCTGATCATCTTCCAGCATGGCAGAAAGGCCGTCGGAACACAGCAGCAGGCGATCGCCCGCTTCCACGTTAATTTCGTAGAGGTCGGCCACCATGCGCGGATCGCTGCCCAAAGCGCGGGTGATAACGGAGCGATTGGGGTGTACGCGCGCTTCTTCCGCCGTAAGCTGCCCCGCATCTATCATATCGGCCATGAGGCTGTGGTCGCGGGTAAGCTGCTGTAGTTTTCCCTGATGAAGAAGGTAGGCGCGCGAATCGCCCAC
>JAVWGW010000246.1:0-1658 GCA_036640375.1 Raoultibacter sp.
GGCGATCACCGCCACAATTATGAGCACGGGAAACACCACAGCAAACTCCACCGTCATTTGCCCCGCTTCGCGAGGTGAGCAAGGCAGACCCAGCGCCCGATTCTTGCGGCAAAAAAGTTGCTGCAGCAGCATCCTTGCTATTCCCATTGCCGCACCCCCGTCACAGAACCAACCACATCACGCAGCGTTTGCGCCACCGAAGAAACAAGGGCAGCTCCCGTTGTTTTTATCTGTTCGGGCAAAACGATCGTCAGAGGAATTGACGGGCCACCTTCGCCAAAAAGTTCGATGCTTGCCAGCGTAATTTCACCATCAAAGTTCTCAAGGCTTTCTAAGGCACCCGCTTCCATCTGGTCAATCACGCTAGAAAAAATATCGCCCGAAGTATGCTGGGCCACACTTACCGCGTGCTGCTGCACTTCGGCATAGCGCACGGCCAAAGCGGAATCATCTGCCGCCGCAACGTGTGCCGTGTTCACCACCACCGGCTTGGGAGCATCGAGATCCACAGGCTGCAACCCCACGGTTTCCACCAAATCGCACAGCGCACCTGCCGCCCAGGTGCCCAACCCGCTTTCGCTTGCCAGGGGAATGCCGTCCACCACGCGCTTGATGCCTTCTTTTAAAGCCTGCTGACCTTCAAGATAAGCAAACAACAGCGACGACCACAGATCAAGCACTTCATCCAATCCGGCAACAACAAAGCTGTCGCTTTTTTGCACGATGCCGTCCAACGCCGACGCGATAACGTTTGACCCCTCCTGCGCTTTGTCCCCCACCAAAACTGAAGCCGAAACGGCTGCCTGCATGCCCAGCGTCGCGTTCGCTTTGACAAAAGATGATTCAAACCCGCGCTGCGCGGGCTGGCGCGCCGTGTTCACCACAAAGGCAAGGGTGCCCCGCCGCCCCGGTGGTGCCACTTCAATACGTGCCGCCACCGCCTGCGAAAAAGCTTCCTTAACGCCTTGCATCAGGCCGCCTATATCCCCTTTTACCTGTTGAGTAAGGGGGTCGTAGGCCTCGCGTGCCTTTTGATAAGCCTTGGCTGCCTGCGCCACTTTTGCGTAGTGATATTCAAATCCGTTTTCTATCGACGTGGATGCCGCAGCGACCTTACCCAAGCTGCTTGCGGCAAAATGGCACTGGGGGCATTCTGCAAAACCCTGCGCCTCCATGGCCGCAATCGACGTCTTGGCCGAAAAACCCTGCGCGGCCGGGCAGCCCGCCCACGCATGCGCCATTGCATCGGCTCCGCTTCCCGTCAGGGGATACACCGCTTCGGTATACAGTCTTGTCTGCTTCATCTGTTCGGTGTTTGCCGGAAGCTCAGGGAAATCCGCCTTAAACGAAGTGTCAGTTTCTTGCACGTATCCCTGCGCAACCTGCGCGCTTGCGTAGGTGTAAAAAACGCTGCGCAAAGCGGAACGCGCCTGTTCTTCCACCGAATCATCCAAGGCCACTTCGGCGGCAAGCCGTGCGGGGTAATAGGCCTGCGCGCGCTTAAGGGCAACGCCGAAATTCCAAGCATCAACGCTGCGATACAAAGGGTTGGCGCTGGCAGGAAGTGAAACAAGCGTCGCAGCGCGTTCGTAGAGGCAATAGTTGGGATTGTTGCCGCAATCGTGCTGAAAGCCGATAAGCTTTTCGGCATTCACCTT
>JAVWGW010000247.1:0-1607 GCA_036640375.1 Raoultibacter sp.
TGCGCGCTGTAACCGATTACGTGGCAGGCATGACCGACCGCTACGCCACAAGCATCTACGAAGACATCTACATCCCACATTCCTGGCGCCACGTGGGCAAAGACATCTGGTTAAAGTAACAGGGAAAAGCCGCAGCCCAAGGCATTGCCAAGCGAAGAACCGCTTACCGACGAACTGCTGCAAGAGCTTCTTGGCGCTCCTACGCCGCAGGCGTTTACAGAAAAACTTCCCCAGGAAACGCGCAGCTTGCCGCAGTATCTGGAATACCTGCTTGAAAAGTATTCCCTAAGCCGCGTGGCCGTTGTGCGCGCGGCCGGCCTCAACGAAACATTCGGCTACCAAATTTTCAAGGGACAGCGCAAGGCTTCGCGCAATAAAATATTGCAGCTGGTATTCGCCCTGCACCTGACCTTGCAAGAAGCTAATCGCCTGCTGCAGGCGGCTGGGGTCAACGAACTTTACTGCAAAAACCGCCGCGATGCCCTCATAATTTTTTGCCTTAACAGACGCTACACGCTTCAGCAGGTCGATGAAGAGCTTTACCGCTTTAAAGAAGAAACTATCTGCTAACATAGGGGCTATGACACACGACGAACTGAGCGAATATCTTTCCCATCATGCGCACGACGCCTGCTATCGCGTGGCCGAAGTGCTTAAAACCACCCCTTACGAAACAACGCAGAAGGTCTATTTTGTCGGAAAAAATGGCGCCGAACAAGGCCCTTTCATACGCAAATATATCAGCCAGGATGCGGGGCTGGGCTGCGCGTATGAAAACCTGTATGCGCAAAGCCGCGCAGGTGCCCGTTTTGCCTGCCTACCGCGGGTTTTTGAATATTACGCGCTGGAAGAAAACAACGCCGTCATCATGGAATGCGTGCCCGGCGAAACGCTGCAGGCGGTGGTGGGGCGCTGTGGCGCAAGCAGCGTTTTAGCGGCCGATCTTTTCCCCCGCCTATGCGATGCGGTCAGTGAAATGCACACAAAGTTTGACCCGCCCCTTATACACCGCGACCTTAAACCTTCCAACGTGATGGTGTCGCAGGAAACCCTGACCATTATCGATTTCGGGATTGCCCGCACCTTTAAGCAAGATGGCGAAGAAGACACCCATCATTTCGGCACGCGCGCCTATGCGCCGCCCGAACAGTTTGGCTTCGGCCAGACCGATGTGCGCAGCGATGTGTATGCCTTGGGTATGCTGCTCTATTTTTGCTTAACGGGGAAAACGCCCGACAGCACAGTGCGTAAGCAGGGTTTTGTTGCGCCACAGGTGCCGCCGGGTCTGCGCCAGGTTCT
Source organism: Raoultibacter sp. (assembly GCA_036640375.1). GTDB lineage: Bacteria > Actinomycetota > Coriobacteriia > Coriobacteriales > Eggerthellaceae > JAVWGW01. The sequence continues at coordinate 1,300 of JAVWGW010000247.1, forward strand.
TGTGCGCGCCACCGAACTTGACCCGCAAGCACGCTTTCAAAGTGCGAAAGATTTAAAGCGCGCTTTTCAGGATGCGCTGGTTTTTCAGGCGGGCAAACCTGCTGGTGGGGAAGGGCAAAAAGAAGGCAAGCCGCCCGCGTTTGCGCCACCCAACCGCAAACCCTTTTTGGCGCGCATACCTGTGGGCGTAGGGATTGCCTGGGATATTTTTCTTGCCCTTACGCTGCTGCTCTTCTTCGCTGCGGCCATTCAACTGGCGTTTTTGCCCACGCCGGGCTCATCGCTTGAGCTGCAGCCTTTGACGTATC
>JAVWGW010000248.1:0-1593 GCA_036640375.1 Raoultibacter sp.
CTTTAGGGATATCAAGAACGCAGACGGTACTACGGGTATCAAGAACGGCGACAATCCGCTCTTGCAGTTTAGCAGCACCAACTGGTGGGAGCGGTCGTGCAATCCGAACACCTCCTACTATTTCGCGCTTTGCGGCGCCAAGGGCAGCCCCAGCTACGGCGCCGATGCGAGCTACCCCTGGGGTGTCGTCCTCGGCTTCTCTTTATAATCAGCGGTACCCGATTGGCCAAAGCTTCCCGGTGACGCAGAGATTGCAAATCGTTAGAGCGCCTAGCTCTAGTGGTTTTGTGGGAAGGGTCGAGGGTTTGACGGCGCTCTTTTTTGTAGATATACTTTGTATATCCTCTAGAAAGGAGCGGGCAATGACTACCGCGACGATTGGAAAGTGGGGCAATGCAGCGGCCATCCGTCTGCCTCAGCCGTTCTGCGAACAGCTCGGTCTTGGCGTTGGTGATGCCGTGCACGTGTTTGTCGACGGCCGCAGGCGAATCGTCATTGAGGCGCCCGACGATAAGAACACTCTCAAAGCAAGGATGGCCGGATGGGAAGGCGGCCGATACGTGGCCCCTGAATGCGATTGGGGATCTTCCGCTGGCAAGGAGATGTGGTAATGGTCTTTGACCAAGGTGACATCATAGAAGTCGACTTCGACCCCACGAAGGGACGCGAGCCGCAGAAGATGCGCCCCGCCCTCGTGGTAAGCGCCTGGGATTTCAACATTTCGAACTCGATGACCATCGTCTGCCCGATTTCATCGCGCGCGGATTCGTTTCCCCTCCATGAGCCGCTGCCGCCAGGCTGCTGCGTCAGCGGGTGCGTGATCATGGAACAAGAGCGCGCAATCGATCTGGAAGCTCGCTCCTGTCGAAAACTCGGAACGCTCGACGACGCTGCTCTTCAGCCCATCCTGACGTGCTTGAGGTCGTTTTTTTAATTATTAAATAGATGATAGCAATCCTCAAATAAGGGTTTTATGAATAAGACGTTTATGCGGCAGAAAACTCATACGACACATTTTGTAATCATTAGCTGGGTGCTGGCCATTGCGTTTGCAATTTAAGCTTGTGCGTGTTCCAAAATAGAGGGTGCGCAAAAACGGTGCATTGGCTAGGCAGCAAAGCCGTGTCGTGGTAACCTTTGGGCAGGTTAAATATATGTGCGTTGGGCGCACATCGTGGTCGGGCAGCATTGGTTTAGAGTAGTGGGGAACACACAGCATGGCACAGCTTACACACAGCAGCTGCTTTGCAAAAGCATTTTTTACTTTTGCTGTGGCAACAAGCCTGGTTGCGGGGCTTATTCCTGCGTTGGCTTTTGCTGACACATCTGCGAAGGTAGGCACTGCTGCCCCCACCCAGGTTTCAGAAACAGCAACTATCGCTGGAACACAATCCGCCACCACCACCCAAACAACTGCGGCGGTGCCCCTTGCCACCGACACGACAACCGTGCTGGAAAATGGGCTGGTTTTTGTTATTGATAACGCCACAAACACGGCAGCTGTGACCGGTTGGTACGGCACACAACCTGCCCAAAACCTTACCGTACCTGCGGAAATCCGCCACAACGGTAAGTTAGCGGAAGTAAACATCT
>JAVWGW010000249.1:0-1555 GCA_036640375.1 Raoultibacter sp.
GCGGGTATACTTGCGATTCATGGCTTCCAAAATGCGATTGGAACCCGATTGGACGGGAAGATGTAGCGCCGGCATTAAGTGTGGCAAAGTGGCAAAGCGCTCGATGACGGCATCGGTTAAATCTTTCGGATGGCTTGTAGCAAAACGAATGCGCTCGATTCCGGTTTCATGTACCGCATCAAGCACCGCCGCAAAGCGGGCTTCCCCATACAAATCGTGTCCGTAAGAATTCACATTTTGTCCCAGAAGGGTTATTTCTTTTACCCCGGCATCGACAAAAGCTTGTGCTTCGGTGGCTATATCGTCAAGTGGTCGTGATTTTTCACGGCCGCGCACATAGGGCACGATGCAGTAGGTGCAAAAATTGTTGCAACCGATAGTGATGGGCAACCAGGCTGCCCACGCATGTTCACGATCAAGGGGCAAATCGGTGGCAAACTCAGTCGATTCTTCGCGCACTTCAACGTGGTGGCCGCCCGATTTGAGCGCCCCCTGTAAAAGCTGGGGCAGCGAAGAGAGGTTGTGCGTGCCAAACACGACATCAAGATGCGGAAGTGCCTCGACGAGCTTTTCGCCATCGCGCTGTCCAATGCAGCCGCCCACAGCGATGATGCGCTTGGCAACAGGGGCATCGGGGCGTAAGGGAAGATTTTTAAGCGAGGCGACCTGCCCCATAAGGCGCACATCGGCCGCTTCACGCACGCAGCAGGTCATAAAGATTACGATGTCAGCTTCTTCGTAGGTGGGCACTTGCAACGCGCCCAACACTTCAAGGGTGCCACAGATGCGTTCGGTATCGTGCTTGTTCATTTGACAGCCGAAGGTGCGCACACAAAACGTTTTGCCGGTAAGGGGAAAGTGCATAACAGTCACCGACTACTGGACGCGCGCAATAGGCGGGCAGGCAGCATCATCCTTGCGCGGATTGAAGCCTTCGCGCGCGCCACGCGGTTCGACGCTAAAGCGGATGGCGGTGCGATATTCCCCTTCAATCACGATATCGGTGAAGGCGGGAATGCACACTATTTCGATACCAACGGGCGAGAGAAAACCACGCGATATGGCGATGGCCTTCACCGCCTGGTTGACAGCCCCTGCGCCAACGGACTGGATTTCGACACAGACACCATCTTTTACCATGCCAGCGATGGCCCCGGCAACAGATGCGGGAGAAGATTTTGAAGAGACTTTGAGGCAGCCAATCTCGGCCTGCTTTTCGTGTGTTTGCACAGCACATGTCCTTTGTTTGTTCAGTAGTCCGTCTTGGGTGCGTTTAAGTGATTTGTTATATGCCGGTAAAGCAAGAAAGTGCCCTAAAAGAACCAAGTGATAATTTTATCTATTCATAGTCATTTGTGCAACTTATTGCAGCTTTCGCGCAGGAATATGTATGGTGATACCATCGTTTCTGACAGTGATGCGAGGATCAACCGCTGGGTCAAGATAGTAGTCGCGCGCAAGAACCTGGTAAGCCTGGGCAATATCCGCTGCAAATTCACGTAAATCATCAGGGGAAAGCTTTAGACCGCGCTTGTCTTTATCGCGCGCTTTGGGC
>JAVWGW010000250.1:0-1554 GCA_036640375.1 Raoultibacter sp.
GGCTTTTAGCCAATATCTTGCCGGATGGAACGAAAAGCAGGCTTTCCAGATAGATTATGCATCCCTTGCCGAACTGGGAGATGTTGTGCTGAACCCGGGCGCCCTGCCCAGCGATGCGGAAACGATCGAGCGCATTGCGCAAGGTGAAGGTGCTATTTCGGAAGTGAGGTATTCTGAGCGCCTGCAGGGGTATTACTACAGTATCGCCGAACCGGTCACGCACGACGGGCAGGTGGTGGGTGCGCTTCGCAGCGTCGTTAACGCGAGCGATTTGCTGAAAACAAGCCAGGCTTCTTCACAGGTTTCCCTGGTAAGTGCGACGCTTATCAAGGGGGATGGTACGCTGGTGCTCGGTTCGGGGGAGCAGGCGGCTGGTCAAGAATCCCTCTATGATGCATTGCTTGTATCCGGCATGCCGCAACAGACGGTATCGGCCACGCGCGATGCCGTCGAAAACGACAGCACGGTTGCTACCATTATGCTGGGTGAACGCGAAGGACGCATGTTTTTTCTTACGGCGATTCGGCTCAACGTTAACGATTGGAATATCGTCAATATCACCGAAGAAAGTGGCTTGGCACAACACTCGGATGCCGTTTTAAGCAACACGCTTGTTACGGGTTTGGTTTTGGTGGCCATCAGTATCGGTGCCGTTTTCCTCGTATTTTTCCTCTTCAATCGCCTGAGCAAAAAAATATCTTACGAAGCAAATCGCTACAATATTTTGTCTGAGTTTACCGATACGGTTTTGTTTGAATATTTCTACAAGACCGATACGCTCACCCTTACCCCCAATGCGCGCAATATTTTCTTTGTAAGGGATTTGCGCAAAGACCACTATATCGAAGAGAATGTCCCCCTTGTAGATATTCATCCCGACGATTATCACCTGGTCAAAGGGCTTCTTGAGCACCCGAATGCCCAAGGGGAAATGAATGAAATCGTCTATCGGGCAAAGGTTATTTCGGGCGATTATCGGTGGTTTTCCTGCCAGTGCCGCTATGTGTACGAAGGCTCCGAGGTGTGTACGGCAGTGGGGAAAATTGTCGATATAGATGTGCAAAAGGCCTACGAAACGCGCCTTGTTCAGCAGGCACAAATTGATGCGCTTACGCAGATATATAACAAAGGTGCCGCCGAAATGAAAATAGAAGAGTTGCTGGCGCAGGGCCAGCCCGGTTTTCTCTTCATAATAGATGTGAACGATTTTAAGTTTATCAACGATGAATACGGCCACAATACAGGCGATCGGGTTTTGGCGCAGGTGGGCGCGGCGCTCAAAACGGTATTTCGCCAAACCGATTTGGTGGGACGCACGGGGGGAGACGAATTTATCGCGTATCTTTCCCCCTCAAGCGATCTTGCGCTTGCACAAGAGAAGGTTCACTTGCTTTCGGCCCACATGGATAAGGTGGCCCTCGATTTTGGAGTGCCGATTTCCTTAAGCGCAGGAATCGCCCGCTTCCCCGCAGATGGCTCCACTTACGAAGCACTGTTCAAGGTGGCCGATGCCCTTATGTATGAAAAGAAAAGTCAACTAAAGAAAAAGACGCG
>JAVWGW010000251.1:0-1550 GCA_036640375.1 Raoultibacter sp.
AGAACAATAATAATGCCGATACTCATATTTCTCCCATCGCCGTAGATGAGGGTATTTTACCACCCTTTGGCGCATTCAGCAGCCGCCAAATCGTAAAGTAGAAACCGGCCAAATCGTAAAGCAGAAACGAGCCAAATCGTAAAGTGAAAACCGGCCAAATCGTAAAGTTACTCATAGATTGTGCTATGATAGATGCGCTCACAAGCCTCCCTGAAAGGCATGACATGGTTGCAAAAAAAAATTACTTACCGCGCATTGCAGATGGCCAACTTCGCCAAGCCCTTGCAACGACGGGCGCTGTGCAAATCAAAGGCCCAAAGTGGTGCGGAAAAACCTCCACGGCCGAACAACATGCCAAAAGCTCAATCTTCATGCAGGATCCCGACCATTCACGTAGCTATCTACAAGCCGCCGACCTCAAGCCCTCTCTTCTGCTTGAAGGCAAAACACCCCATCTCATAGATGAATGGCAAATGGCACCCCAAATCTGGGATGCGGTGCGTTTTGCGGTCGACCGCAGGGGTGAAGTGGGACAGTTCATCCTTACGGGGTCAAGTGTGCCCAACACAGAGCCAGCTCACACGGGTACAGGGCGCATTTCCTCCCTTCTCATGCGCCCCCTCAGCCTTTTTGAATCCCTTGAATCTAAGGGGGAAGTTTCCCTGGCAGACCTTTTTAAACACAAGCCCGACATCAAGGCGCTTTCCCCTTTGTCGATTGACGATATCGCATTTGCTCTCGCCCGCGGCGGCTGGCCTGAAGCGGTCAAAACAACCGATCGCAAACAGGCCTTACAGCGCGCCTTTGACTACGTTGATGCCGTCATTGAAACCGACATTTCCCGCGTTGATGGCGTCGAGCGAAACCCCCAGCGCGTACGCAACTTAATGCGCTCGCTTGCACGCAACAGCGCAACGCAGGCAAGCAGCACAACCATTCAGGCCGACCTTGCCGCCTCGGATGCAACTCTTTCGCTGCCGACCCTAGCTGACTACCTTAACGCCCTGAGACGTATATACGTTGTGGAAGATTTACCCGCCTGGAACCCTGCCCTGCGTTCAAAAAGCGCCATCCGCACTTCTGCAACGCGCCATTTTGTCGATCCCTCGATCGCCGTTGCAGCCCTGCGCGCAACGCCCGATAAGTTGCTCGCAGATTTTGAATTGTTCGGATTGCTTTTTGAATCCCTTTGCATACGAGACCTGCGTATTTATGCCGAAACCATCGACGCCGACGTGTTTCACTACCGCGATAAAAACGATCTTGAAGCAGATGCCGTCATCGCCCTGCGCGACGGACGCTGGGCACCTATCGAAGTTAAACTGGGCAGTAAGGAAATCGATGCAGGTGCCGCCAACCTGCTCGAACTCGCGCAGAAAGTGGACCAAAAAAAAATGGGTTCGCCCGCCTTCCTCATGGTTGTTACGGGAACCGAATTTGCCTACCAGCGCGAAGATGGCGTCTATGTGGTGCCCCTTGGCTGCCTAAAACCCTAATACTCCCTGCCTCTAACGCGTGGGCACCAAGGCGGCGCGCGTTGCGGAAAACGA
>JAVWGW010000252.1:0-1233 GCA_036640375.1 Raoultibacter sp.
ATAGTAACGAGCAGGAAGCACCCTTGTTACCAACAGCAATTCATCGCGCTGAAGGATGCCATCGTAGTTGGGGTCAAGTTCTTGCGCCACATAGGAGCGGAAGTTTTCATCGGGAAAGCTTTTTTCATCAATAACTACGCTGTCCTCATCCACAAGTGCCGCAACGGCCACATCGGGGGCGATGAGCGCGGAAACGTCTCCTGTCGCCAGTGCGGCAGGAGGGAAGCCAGCCATGAAGATCAGTGCCAACGCGGCAGCCAAGACAAAGCCCAGACCCTTGCTCGATTTCTTCGTTTTTATCATGCTAGGTCACCTTAGTTTTCTTCGTTCATTACGCAGCTTATATAAACTGCCCTCAACCCATCTGACACACCATAATTTATCAGGTGAAAAAAATCTGCAATTTGTCATGAACAGTAAATCCAGCGACATGAACGACAACAAAATGGCATCCCCAGGGTACTATTTGCGCAAAAATCGCGCATTCTCCAGTAAGATGAACGTATGACAAAAAAGGGCGGTCCATCGAAATGGTGGGCGTGTATGATCCTTTTGAGGATGCCGTTTTAATTTTTCATGCTCAAACACCCGCTACGAAAAAAGTGTTGCATGAACTAGAAATCGACCGTTAAGGAGGCTTGATTATGGAGAAGAAATTTATTGCTGAAGGCAACGTGGAAATCACCGACGAACTTCTTGATACCTGGGCAGAGCCTTGGGAACGTGGCGAAATTCCTGGTGTTGCCGCTGGCTTTGTGTCCGCACCCGGCCGCCCGCGTATCAGTGAAGAAACCTCTCGGGTTGTTTCTATCCGCCTTCCCCTATCAGTTATCTCGGCGATGGAAAGAAAAGCCCGCCGCCAGGGGGAAACGCGTTCCCAATGTATGCGCAACGCCATTATCGCCGACACCCTACGCGACTGATCATTGGCAAAACAAACGCCCCTCACTGTGTAGGGGCGCTTGTCATTTTGGACGTATGCGAAGAAATCGGGGCTTTCCGGGTGGGGAACCTGGGCCTAGTAGCTTGTTCCCTCGATTGCGTCGTGGGTGTGCTTGCGTTGGCGGATTACGGCGAAGCCGCCTACCAGCCATACGGCTAGCAGCAATAAGGCTAGCGGGATGTGGCTGTGCTGCATGTCAAACGCTTGGGCACCCAAGGCGGGGTTTTCCAGCTGGCCTTGCGGGGTGGCGGTATCGGCCGTGGCCTTGGCAGGGGCCTCCGTTTTGGCTG
>JAVWGW010000252.1:1242-1548 GCA_036640375.1 Raoultibacter sp.
GTGCGCTCCACAATCGTGGTGGTGCCACCGCCATTATTGTTGCCACCGTTGTCGGAAGCAACCGGCGGAGTGGGCGGGTTAATCGGGTCGGTGGAGTCAACCGGGGGCTTCGGCGGTGCCGGGATTTCCTTGAAGGTGGCGGTTATAGAAACGGCATCGGTAACAGGGTCAAGCGTGAGGGTCTGGCTTGTAGCACCCTTGTTCACCGTGATATCTTCCTCGCCCACCTTAAGAGTATCAATTTGATAGCCAGGTGCCGAGGTAGCGGTGAATGTGGGTGTGCTGTTTGGCGCAAGCACAATCTCG
>JAVWGW010000253.1:0-1529 GCA_036640375.1 Raoultibacter sp.
AATGTCGCTTGAGCCCAACGGCTGCTGTGTGTAGTGTGCTTCATGGTGCTGTCCCTTAATTCTGTGTAACCGATGCCGTGATGTCGAGGTTCCCGCCTTGCGCGCATCAGTTCTGTTGAAATGCATACTACCACCGTAGGCCACACATCCACAATTTCCACACAATTGAAATAGTCGCAGCCGTCTGCACCTACACCAGGCGGACGGCGCCAAGGTCGGGCGGGCGGATATGGAATCCGCCCCTACGGTTCTGAACGGCAGACAATACGGTTCTGATCGGCAGACAATACGGTTCCAAGCGGCAGACAAATTTTCGTAGGGGCGGATTCTATATCCGCCCGTGTGTCCGCCCCTACGGGTCCAAGCCTGTAGCCGCTATACTTGCTAGTTCAATTCCTTTTGTATTTCACGATTTAACTTGTCGTGCCAATTTTCGGTGTAGGTTTTCACGCTTTTAAGAAGCTCGTCAGCAAAAGCAGCCACATCCTCCCCGGTGATTTCTAAAACACCCTTACCCTGCGCTGCGCCTGATTCAAACAATTCAAGCAAATCCGCTTGCACGGCAATCATATCGTAGCCATTTCCGCCGCCTGATAGGCTCCACATATAGGCGGTGATTTTGCTGTACACGAACTTATAATCATCGGGAAGCGCGTCAATTCGCGCCAAATGTGCCCGATATTCCGCTTTGTCCTTCTTGATATTTTTGAGGGAATCAAGGCCCTCCATCATAATGTCTGTGAGCTTAGCCATGGATACCTTCCTTTAACTGATTCATTTTTTCTGACATGAAATCCCATCTTTTCCAAAACTTATGCAGCTCTTCACGTCCGGCATCGTTGAGCGTGAAAAACTTGCGTGGCGGCCCTTGCGGGGATGCTTGCTTTTCTACCGTCACCAGGGCGTTTTTTTCAAGCCGAATAAGAATGGTATAAACGGTGCCTTCCACCACCTCATCAAAACCAAGGCTGCGTAGCCGGCGCGTAATCTCATAGCCATAGGTTTGCCCGCGCCCGATAATCTCAAGCACGCAGCCTTCGAGTATGCCCTTGAGCATCTCTGTTGTATTTTCCAATCGCCTACCTCCTATCACTATTGCGCATAACTAATAATCGGTAATACTAACTACCGCTATATAGTATCACCGATAAGTGGTGTATACTGCACTTTACCGAAACGCTTACCGTTTGTGTAAAAACAAACATATGTCCCAAAACGGCGTTATGCAGGTGCGTGTACTTTGTTGAGAGCTCATGAAAAATAAGGCAGGCAAGGAGACAGTTTTATGATTGAGGTAAAAAATCTGACGCTCAAGTATCCCAGTGGCAAGGGCGTCTTTGATCTTAATTTTAAGGTCAAAGAAGGCGAAGCTATGGGCTATATAGGACCCAACGGGGCAGGGAAAACAACGACCCTGCGTGCGCTTATGGGGTTTATGGCCGCAAATAGCGGCACGGCAAGCATCAACGGGCTTGATTGCTACGCCAAGGCACCCGAAATCAAGCGCATTTTAGGCTACATACCCGGTG
>JAVWGW010000254.1:0-1471 GCA_036640375.1 Raoultibacter sp.
GATTCCCACACCTTTTTCCACCACGTTGCTTTGGGCGAAAAACATCATCCAGGGCGCAATGGTAGTGCCTATCATGGCTATAACTAGCGAAACGAAGCTCTGATCTTGCACAACGTGCGGCACGACGGTGCTGGTAAGGGCGGCACCCCAATCGGGGCTGGCCATAAACGCTGCGATGGCGTAGGTCACAAACACCAGCGACAGTATCAAAAACACCTTTTCCACGCGCTTATAGCTGCCGCCCACTACCAAAAGCCATACGGCAACGGCGGCTACGGGCACCGAAATGTAGCGAGAAACGCCAAACATTTCCATGCCCGAAGCGATGCCCGCAAACTCCGAAAAGGTGGTGGCAATGTTGCCTACAAGCAGGGCTAACATAGCCAGCGCGGTAAGGCGGATGCCGAAGCGTTCACGGATAAGCGCCGCAAAGCCCTTGCCGGTGACGGCACCCATGCGCGCCGCCGTCATCTGCACCACAATCAGCAGCACGCACATGACCGGTATCACCCACAGCGCTGTGAATCCGAATTTGGCGCCCACGGTGGAATAGGTTGAAATGCCGCCGGCATCGTTGCCCGCCATTGCGGTCACAATGCCCGGGCCCATGGCGGCTAGCAGTAGCCACAGTTTGCTGCGCTGCTTTTTTTCCGGCGCGAGGGTGGCAAGTTCGTCTGTGGCGGGGGATAGGTCGGTCAGTTTTTCAGTCACGATGAACCTCCGTCCTAGCCGTAGGGGTGAAACCCGATAATTTGAAAGAGGATAAGGGTGTAGAAAACCAGAAACATGAGGGCGGCCATGCACGCGCCCACCACCTTGATCCAGCGCATCTTCGTTTCGCTTCCTTCGCTATCTTCTTCGATAACATCCAGAGCATCGTCGAAGGTGACAAGCCCCAACATGCGCCCGTGTTCATCCACGACAGGCATGGCCAACAGGTCGTATTTTGAAATGTCGGCAGCTACTTCTTCTTCCGTTTCGTCGGGCAGCGCCATGATCAAATCTGCATACATCACTTCGGCAATGGTGGTGTTGTTGTGAGCCAACACCAGCGTGCGCAGCGAAAGTACGCCCACCAGTTTTTCGTATTCGTCCAACACGTAGACGTAGTGCACGGTGGGGTGTTCTTCAGGCAGTTCGCGCAGCACTTCGATGGCTTGGCCCACCGTGTCGGTTTCGCATACCGAAACGAATTGCGTTGTCATCATGCCGCCGGCGGTTTCATCTTTGTAGCCCAAAAGCGAGCGAATTTCTGCCGCATCCTCAACGCCCATCAGGCGCAACAGCGTTTCGGCTTTTTCGTAGGAAAGGCCGCGCACAATATCGGCAGCATCGTCGGGATCCATTTGCCCCAGCAACTTAGAAGCGCGTGCATCGTCCAAATCATCAAACACGTCGGCCTGGTACTCGTCTTCCATTTCAGAGATGGCATCGCCGGCCTGGGCATCATCGAGGTGCTGAAACACGTTTT
>JAVWGW010000255.1:0-1428 GCA_036640375.1 Raoultibacter sp.
CAACCACATAATCGCCCTTGCGCAAGCCGTTGCGACGAATGGTAGAAAGCCCCACATACACATCGGATTCGCCCGGCAAATATCCCTGCGTGCGCAAAAAACCGTAGCCGTCGGCCAAAATATCAAGGATGCCTTCGACATCAACAAAGCCTTCGGCCTTCATGCTTGCGGCAAAAACAGCTTCGACCAGATCTGCCTTCTTAAGGCCTGCGGCTTCAACGCTCAGCTCGACAGCCTTGGCGCGTAAATCGGCCACTTTCAATTCGTTCAAACCTTCGCGCGTGGTCTGTGGCACCACGGGCTCGCGATTGTTGTTTCTATTACTATTGTTGGTAGCGCCATTGTTGCTGCCGCCATTATTGTTTTGGTAGGGGCGGCGTTGGCGCCGATGGTTGTTGTTTGCAGAACCATCGCGACCGCCATTGTTTGAGGGGCGATTGTTGGCCGAATGGCTATTGTTGTTACGCGGCGCATTGTTGTTGCGCGAAGGGGCATTCTGCTGGTTGGAGCGCTGTGCGGGAACGCGGCGCGCAGAAGGCTTTGCGGGCGCGGATTCCTGATCGAGGCGCTGTGTCGGCTGCGCAGGCGAAACCTCGGGCGCGGGCGCCGGTGCAGGTGCGGATGCGGGCACAGGCTTTGCTGCGGGTGCAGGTGCTTCAGCGGACGATTTTTCAGCGACAGCTTTCTTGTGCGCCGCCGTCTTAGCGGCAGTCGGCTTAGCAGCCGCCACTTTGGCGCGCGCAGGCTTTGGCGTCGCAGGCGTCGTGGCGGCAGCGACGTCCTCGCTGACGGACTTGGCAGCGGCGCGCTTCGGCTGCATCAAGGGTTTTTTGGTGCGCGGCGGCTTGGGGGCAGCCTCAGCCCCTTCTGCGGCCTTATCAGCAGTTGACCTGCGACGACGCACGGTTGTTTTCGTAGGTTCTAACACTGCTGCTTCCGACTTGCTCACTTCTTCATCTTGGCTCATGCGTTTTGAACCTTCTCCCAATCCTTCATGAAGGATTCAAGTCCGCGATCGGTTAAGGGATGCTGCACCATTTTTTTCAACACGCCAAACGGAACCGTCGCAATATCGGCACCCATCAGCGCCGATTGGGTCACGTGGTTTGCGCTGCGAATGGATGCCGCAATAATTTCAATCTGTTGCCCACCCACGGTGCTGGCGGTGAAATCGTAGTTGCCCAGGGCGCACACGACGTCTTCCAGCTGACCTAAGCCGTCTTCGGAAATATCGTCAAAACGCCCCACAAACGGGCTGATGTAACGGGCTCCGGCACGTGCGGCCATCAGCGCTTGCGGCACAGAAAAGCACAGCGTCATGTTGACGGCGATGCCTTCATCAGCCAGCGTACGTGTGGCAGCCAGGCCTTCAATCATAGTGGGAACCTTCACGACAACGTTGGGAGCGATTGCCGCCAACTCGCGGCC
>JAVWGW010000256.1:0-1425 GCA_036640375.1 Raoultibacter sp.
TAATCGTTCATGCCTTCGATAGACATCTGGTAAAACTCATGGCGCAGCGTGTTGCTATAGTTTATGAAAATGCCGGCGATAGCCAAGCAAGCGACCAAAAAGATAAGCCCTAAAAGCACCAAGGGCTTGCGCGCACGAGGAAAAAACTCTCCCGAATCCCCCCGGTGCTGCGGCCTCTTTCGTGCAATTTTCCCCACGGCTGGCTTTTTTGTTTTCTTATCGGCAAGCGAGCGCCGTGCGTGCACATCTTGCCCGCGTTCGCCCAAAAGAGGATCGTCGATAAAGCGGATAAGCCCCATGCGACGGCGCGGTCGCCCCTGTTCCCAGGCAACAACGCGCGAATCAAGATGCAGCCAGTGATAGGTGTCGACGGCGACGCGATAGCGCACAATAACCGTGGCCTCATCTTCGGTTTCCATCCTTGTCAAAAAAGCGCGGTAGGCAGCAACGGAGTCGGGATGGATCAGGCCTGATGCGATAAATTCATCGCGCGACATCGGCTCAATATCTTGCTTCCCCAGGCCCGAAAGCCCCTCCTGCTGAGGAATGGACATAATCTGCGTTTCAAAATCATGCTCGGCCACAATAACATTGAGCATACGTAAACTGGCCTGATCAAAAGGTGTATCCTGGCCATTTCCCCCACGCGCGCAAACGGGGGCGTCCGACTTGGCGGTAATATCAAACACGAGCAAAGTGCACAGCGCGCCTTCTTCGGTCATGCGCACCCTTGCCGCATAGGCCAGGTGCCACGCAAGCGAGCCATCCTGTTTTCGCATGCGATACCGGGCGCACAATCGGCTGCCGGCAGCTATTTCCTTCATTTCTGCGGCAAGCCGTGCACGGTCATCTTCAAATACAAGGGTAGCCAGCTGGCCACAGAGAGGAGCCTCCAAAAGTTGAGCGTCCGTGTAACCTGTAAGAGTACAATAATCCTCTGTCGCTTCCACCAAGCGCGGATTGTTACCCAGAACAACCTGCACCTTCCCGCAGGGCAAGGTGCCAACGGCGGCCGGTTGCTTATGCGAGATATTTTCGTCCACTCTTCCTCCGGTCGCGCGGAAACCCTGCCTGACCCCAAGAATCTGGATGCCGCTTAAGGACACACTTACCACCCCGTAAGTATCACTTACTTTGAAAAAAACTCAAGCTTAAAGGTGGGATTTTTTGATAAACCAAGAACGCCGCACACGCCACCAGCCGCCTACCTTGTGCTTGCTCTGCGCTTGCCAAACTGCGACAATAGGCGCGCAAAATAATGCAGTCTACCTTTATTTTTACAGCGCGACAGGGGATCTTAAGACCCCTTTGAAAGAGAGTCGAAATGATCCTTTGTTTCAGCGGCACAGGCAACAGCCTGCATGCTGCGAAAATAATTCAGCGCATAACCGGGGATGAAATCCTTTCGCTCAACGCGCGCATCAA
>JAVWGW010000257.1:0-1366 GCA_036640375.1 Raoultibacter sp.
AAAACCTTATTTACCACCCCGAAAAAGCGACGCTTGATACAGCGATGCTTCCGCATGATTTGCAGCATTTGGGCGAAGGGCTGCAGTTTTTGGCGGCGTGTGTGCAGGAACAGAAGGCCTTTGGCAAAGAACTGATGCGCGGCAACCTTGATGCGAAACCGCCCGCGGTGGACAACGTGTTGGCCGCGCCGCTGAAAGAAATTCAGGGGGCGCTGCGCCATGCGCGTTGGCAAGCGCAGCAGGTCACAAAGGGTGATTACGCCCAGCGCATCGATTTCATGGGGGATTTCAGCGATGCCTTTAACGCGATGACCCAGCAGTTAAAGGAACGCGAAGAGCACCTGCTTTCCGAACGACAGGTTATCGAAGCGCAAAATAAGGACCTTGACGATATGAACAATCTTGTCACGGAAATGACCCTCGACGATTCGCGTTTTATTGTCATGATCGATGAAGCCAGCGGCCAATCCATCTTTGAAACGCAAACGGCGCAAGCGTTTGCAAGCGCCCACCCGGTGCTTAAGGAAAGCTTTAGAAAGCATTTGGTCACGTGTACAGAAGAGGTTAAAAAACACCCCCTAACCTGGGAATACGACCCAACAACTGATCCGCTATCGCGCATAAGCAGGCCGCTTCATTTTTCTATCACATCACATCGCATTCGCTGGAAAAATGCCTACGCTATCGCTCACCTAATCGTTGAGGATACCCAGGCGCTCGAAGAACAGGACCGCATGCGCGAATTTGCGTTTAGGGATGCCCTGACCGGGCTTTATAACCGGCGCTACGGCATGGGCGTTATGGCCAAGCTGCACGATGAACGGCAATCTTTCGCGCTTGCCTTCATCGACATCGACTACTTGAAATATTGCAACGACGAATTTGGACACGACGAAGGCGACGAATACCTTGTTGCCTTAGCCGAGCTTTTGGGGAAGGTGTCGCGGCCGCGCGAACTGTGCCGCATCGGTGGCGACGAATTTTTGGTGGTCAAGCCGGGGTGCACCGAAAAGGAATTGGAAAGCGTGCTGTTTGCCCTGCGCGAAGAATTTGCCCAGCAGGAAGTGCCTGAAGGGTATCGCTTCAAGCGCAGTTTTAGCTTCGGCATCCAAGAAGTTGCGGGGGATTCCACCGTTGCCACCAGCGTTTCCCTTGAAGAAGCGGACCAGAAAATGTACGAATTCAAAAGGGCGCACCGCAAATCGCTTGCGCGCGTTCTTGCTCCGTAGGGCGGCGAGTGCTTGCAAAGCCCTTTTTCGTACACACTTTCTGCAGATGTGCGTGATTCAGGTGTTTTTTCGTTGACTTCGCTTGCCCAACAATCCTATAATGCAAAGGTTCGCTTTCAAAAGCCCCGTGTGGCAGC
>JAVWGW010000258.1:0-1362 GCA_036640375.1 Raoultibacter sp.
TTGTTCCAATAAGCCGGCTTCACGCAGCACGTCCTTTAGTTGTTTCTGAATCAGTAGATCGAGCTTGTCCATTGAAGTGCTAAGCGTTTTGAACGCGGCTTTCAGCGAGGCTTCTTTCGACCAGCTCTGGGTCAGGCTGGTCCGCGCCTCAACCAGGGCCGCACGCCGCCGTATAAGGCTTTGCAGCTTGCCGTAGACGGGCGGCGGGGGTGTCCAGGGACGCAAATCATCCCCTTCATTCTTCAGGAAACGGGCAAGTAAACGCGCATCCGAGGCATCGGTTTTACTCCGACCGCCGACCCCCTTTCGATAATTACTCAATTGAAAACCATCAATTACATACACCGCAAATCCTGCTTCATGAGCCAGTTCGACAAGGTCCAGGTGATAGGTATTGGTGGCTTCCACCGCAATGGCTGTGTTGATTGGCAAGCCTCTCAACCAGTGTTTGATGGTGGGCTTGTCGTTTCGCAGTAATTCCAGCGAATCACTGTCGATTTGATAAGTGACCAGTTCAACTTTGGCAACATCCACGCCCACGATTGATCCTGCCACTTGCATTGCCATCGTCGATTCTCCGCGTTAAGGTTTTGCTGCTTGGAGGGGTTTCACCAAGAGGCGCTGGCTTGCTTCTATCGTCGCTTGCAAACGATGCATTCCTTATCGGCGCTTTGGTGGAAGGGGTGGGGCGATGTCTCCCACGGTCTGTACTGCTGTCACAGTCAGAAGCTAGCGTGTCGTCCCACCACCCCTTCAAGTCTTACCATACAAGCTGGCGTAGCCGGCGATGGGATCACTGTGGTGCGTCAGTGCTCCGCGATGTCTGTATCGCCGGCTGTCGCCAGCTCCTACAGGAGTGTGGCCAATCTCGCGATCCTTGTGGGAGATTCTATGGTTGTGGGCTAGCCATTTTTTGCCCTTGGGTAAGGTATTCGCTCTGGTTCTTCATCAGAGCGAACGCCACGCGGGCCAGTTTTCTGGCCAGCATTACCAGTACCTGGGTGGTCGCTTTTCCGGCGTTGCGGTGGTGTTCGTAGAAGCTCTTCCAGGCCGCTGATCGACTGGCCGACATGGCCGCGTTATGCAACAAACGACGAACTTCAGAACAGCCCCGTTTTGTCAGGCGACGACGACCGCTCTTCTGACCCGAATCGGCCACTCTTAAATCCATGCCCAGGAAGGCAATATAAGAATCGCCACTTCTGAACTCGCCGCGGATAAAGGCCATTACCAGGGCCGTAGCGGTCAAAAATCCAATGCCTTCGACGGCCTGACAGCGCGCTACTTGTTCCAATAAGCCGGCTTCACGCAGCACGTCCTTTAGTTGTTTCTGAATCAGTAGATCGAGCTTGTCCATTGAAG
>JAVWGW010000259.1:0-1362 GCA_036640375.1 Raoultibacter sp.
CGCAGCATCAAAAGCATGTTCAAGGCTGCCGCTTGTGCGGGAGAATTACATCACCCCATCATTCTCGATCCAGTAGGGGCTGGAGCTTCGCGCCTTCGCACGAAAACGGCGAGTGATTTGCTGGACGAGGCGGCAGTATCCGTGGTGCGCGGCAATATGTCCGAAAT
This sequence comes from Raoultibacter sp., assembly GCA_036640375.1. Lineage (GTDB taxonomy): Bacteria > Actinomycetota > Coriobacteriia > Coriobacteriales > Eggerthellaceae > JAVWGW01. The sequence goes on from JAVWGW010000259.1 coordinate 168, forward strand.
CAAGGCTTTGGCGAACGGGGCCACTACGACACGAGGGGTGGATGTGTGCCCCGCCGATGCCGTAGTGCCCGAAAACCTTGCCGAGGCTGCGGCGTTTGCAAAAAACTTCGCTGCCGAGGCCGGGGTGGTTGTGGCCATTACCGGGGCTATCGATATCGTTGCAACGGCGAAGGTGGCCTACGCGATCTATAACGGATCGCCGTGGCAAGGTAAGATCACCGGTGCCGGTTGCATGCTTTCGAGCGTATGCGGAGCATATGCGGCAGTGATGCCTTCCTCACCGCTTGATGCGACACTCGCTGCGGTGTGCCTGATGGGTCTTGCCGGCCAGGTGGCCGAAGATCGCATGGGGCCTCAAGATGGCAACGGCACCTTTAGAACCTATCTGCTCGATGCGTTGTGCAATATCGATCCTGAAACGCTTGCGCAGGGCGCTCGTTTTGAGGAAATCGGGTGAGGTCGCTTTCGGCATCGATGCTGCTCTACGCGGTAACCGATCGCGCGTGGCTGCGCGGTCGTACGCTTCCTGATTGCGTGGCCGCTGCTCTTGCGGGGGGTGTCACGTTCGTGCAGCTGCGTGAAAAGCACGTTTCGTTTGATGAGCGCTGCACCCTGGCGCGTGAGATTTTACCGCTGTGCCAGGCTGCGGGGGTTCCCTTTGTCATCGATGATGATGTGGAAGCGGCGCTTGCGGTAGGTGCTTGCGGTGTGCACGTCGGGCAATCCGACGCTGCGTGCGCGGTTGCCCGTGCAGCGTTAGGGCCAGACAAAATCGTGGGAGTTTCGGTGCAGACCGTCGAGCAGGCGTTGGCGGCTCAGGCGGCGGGTGCTGATTATCTGGGGGTGGGTGCGCTTTTTGGCACCGCCACCAAGCCCGATGCGGTTGAGGTGACCTTCGATGAACTTGCTGCCATTTGCGGTTCTGTTAATATTCCCGTAGTTGCCATTGGAGGGTTGAACGCTTCGACGGTGGCGCAACTTAAAGGAACGGGCGTCGATGGTGCTGCGGTGGTTTCTGCGTTGTTTGCCGCCGATGATATCGAGGCTGCGGCGCGCGAACTTGCCGGTAAGCTGCGGGGTATCGTTGGCATGTCGAAATAATAAAAGGAGAGATTGTTATGAAGGCAGTACTCAGTATCGCGGGATCGGATTCAAGTGGTGGTGCGGGCATCCAGGCCGACATCAAAACGATCGC
>JAVWGW010000260.1:0-1336 GCA_036640375.1 Raoultibacter sp.
CATTTTTATAGTCCCTTAATCTACTGAACCAATGCCCACGTACCGAGGGTCCCGCCCCTGCGTGCATCAGTTCTGTTAAAGCGCATACTACCACCGCCTAGCGGTGCTCCACAATTTCCACACAATTTTAGGCCTGGTGCACCCTAGGGCTTGCCCGGCGTGCGTATTCCCCGTGCCCTAGTAATCGCGGGCGGCTTCTGAGGCCATCCAGGCTTGGTAGAATTCTTCATATTGGCCGGCCAGCACGGCTGCGCGGGCGCGGCGCATCAGATCAAGCAGGAAATGCAGGTTGTGCACCGAAAGCAGGATGCCCCCCAACATTTCCCCGGATTTCACCAGGTGGCGCACGTAAGAGCGCGAATGACCCTGGCAGGTGGGGCAGCTGCACTGCGCATCGATTGGGCCGAAATCGTGGATGTACTTTGCGTTGCGCATATTCATGCGGCCCGTGGAAGAAAAGGCCGTGCCCATGCGCGCCGTGCGTGTGGGCAACACGCAATCAAACATGTCGACGCCTTCGCGCACCGCACGCACCAAGGTGGTGGGGTTGCCCACACCCATCAGGTAGCGCGGCTTGTTTTCGGGCAGCGCGCGAGCCACCTGGCCCAGCGTTTCAAACATGACATCGTGTTCTTCCCCCACCGAATAGCCACCGATGCCAAAGCCACCAAAGCCCTTGTGGCCTGCGGCGATAGACGCATCGCTTATGCCTTGCAGCTGGCGGATGGAATCCATGCGCAAATCAAGTTCCATGCCGCCCTGCACGATACCAAACAGCGTTTGGTCGGGGCGGGTGTGCGCGGCAAGGCAGCGGCGCGCCCAGTTTGCCGAAAGGTCAACGGCTGCACGCAAGGCTTCGCGCGACGAAGGGTAGGCCGAACACTGATCAAGCTGCATGGCAATATCGGCGCCCAACTTCTGCTGAATGACCATATTGTCTTCGGGCGTCCAACGAATTTTGGCACCATCATAGATGGATCGGAAGTTCACGCCATCGGGGTCAAGCTTTAAAGTGTCGGCCAAAGAAAATATTTGGAAGCCGCCCGAATCGGTCAGGATGGGCCCATCCCAGTTCATAAACCTATGCAGGCCGCCCGCTTCGGCAATAAGGTCGGCGCCAGGGCGCAGCGAAAGATGATAGGTGTTGGCCAGCACCACCTGCGATCCTAGCTGGTGCAAAGTTGAAGGCATGATGCCCTTCACCGTGGCGTGGGTGCCCACCGGCATAAACATGGGGGTAAGCGCCGTGCCGTGCGCCGTTTCAAACGATGCCGCGCGCGCGTGGCCCGACTGGGCAGAAACAGTGAAGTCAAACAGGGCCATGGTTTATCCTTCG
>JAVWGW010000261.1:0-1330 GCA_036640375.1 Raoultibacter sp.
GCCACATCGCGCGCAAAACCCATTTCGTGGGTAACCACAATCATGGTCATGCCCGCCTTCGCAAGGCCCTTCATAACGCCCAAAACATCGCGCACCAGTTCGGGGTCAAGCGCACTGGTGGCTTCATCGAACAACATCACATGCGGATCCATCGCAAGTGCGCGGGCAATGGCCACGCGTTGCTGCTGGCCGCCCGAAAGCTGGGCGGGCAAAAACTCGACGCGATCACCCAAACCCACGCGTTCAAGCTGCGTGATGGCAACTTGTTCTGCTTCCGCCTTTGAGCGGTGCAACACTTTGCGCTGCGCCATCATCACGTTTTTCTTGGCGGAAAGGTGCGGGAACAGGTTGAAGTTTTGAAACACCATGCCCACGCTGGCGCGCACATGGTTTATATCGGTCTTTTTGGCAGTTATTTCGGTGTCGTCAAAAAATATCTGGCCGCTCGTGGGTGTTTCCAGCAGATTGATGCAGCGCAGCAGCGTCGATTTACCCGACCCCGAAGGCCCTAAAATCACCACCACTTCGCCGCGGCGGACATTCATATCCACCCCGCAGAGCACTTCGTTATCATCGAAACTTTTATATAAATCGCAGATGCGCACAACCGGCTTGTCGGTATCCGGCACCGCCTTGCTTTGCTTGTCGTCGCTCATCGTTGCACCCCCTTGGCGCGCAGGTCACGCGCAGCGCGTTCGCCGTCGCAGCCCACCGTTGTAGCAGTTGGTGTTGTTGCCCCCGCAAAAGTTTCTGACATGCGCAAGCTTTGCGCCGCCACCGCATGATCGGCAACCGCGGGCGGCAGAGAGGTTTTTTTGCCCTTCTTCTTGCGCTTTCCCGACATCCGCTCTTCCATGATGTTGATAAGCTTGGTAAGCGGAATGGTAACGATCAGGTAGAACCCGGCGGCTACGATGTAGGGCGTCACGTTGCCCGTAGTGGCCACGATGGTTTTGGAGAACATCATAATTTCAGTCACACCCACCGCCGCAAGCAGCGAAGTGTCTTTGTACATCAAGATGAATTCAGAGGTCATAGTGGGAATAACACGCTGGATGGTCTGCGGAATAATAACAAACAGCATCGTCTGCGGCGCGTTCATACCCAGCGAACGTGCAGCCTCAAATTGACCCTTGTTGATGGATTGAATGCCCGCCCGAAAGATTTCAGCCAAATAGGCGCTGGAATTGAGCACCAACACCGCCACGGCCAATATGAAGTTGCCGGGGTTAATGCCTAGCAGGGGCAAGCCGAACCACGCGATGTACATCTGCAAAAACAGCGGCGTGCCGCGCACTAAGTTGATATAGGTTGACCCGATGGCACGCGG
>JAVWGW010000262.1:0-1323 GCA_036640375.1 Raoultibacter sp.
CAAAACGGCGATGGCGAAGCAAGCATCACCCCCGAACAGCAATGGTCAAAAACCGCCGAGCTTATAGATGCAGCCATGCGAGCCCCGCAATAAACCAGCGGCAATTAGCAGGGCAACTCTTCGATGTGCATGTCGCTGACGCGGCCATCACAAAGGGTCAGTTTGGCAACTGAGGGTTTTGATCCGCCGCGAGGGTAGGCAACGCTGCCCGGGCAGATAAGCGCTTGGGTGCATCCGGCATCCGCACCGGTCAAAATTGCGGGCACGTGCGTGTGTCCATACACGCCGATCTGGGGCAAGGGGTCGCCCGGGTGCACCGGACCAGCACCTTTTAACGCCGCCTGAATATCTTGCAGGTAGTGTGCCACGATGAAGCGCACGCCTTCGATAACGGGCAGCGCAAACTGCCCAACCGCTTCGCCATATTCGGCGTAATCGTTGTTGCCTAACACCGCGTATACCGGTGCAATCGTTTCCAGCTCGCGTAAAATGCGGGCCGCACCAATGTCTCCCGCGTGGATAAGGTAATCGCATTCTTCCAACGCCGCAAACACCGCAACTGGCAAACGCCCATGCGTATCAGAAAGTATGCCCACTGTTTTTACCGCGCTATCCACTGGCTTATTCATGCTTAACCTTCTTCGAAAAGATCGAGTAATTCTTGGTGACTATGGATGTCAAGTTTTGTATATACGTGCTTCACGTGCGCCTTCACCGTGTCGCGTGAAACCACCAGCTTTTCCTGGACATACCTGCAATTGCGCCCTTTTGCCAGCAGCTCAAACACCTCGCGCTCACAGGGAGGGGGTACTTGACTAGCTGCTCCCGGCTATCTTATTAATCCATGCATTGACGATTTCTGTTGCCTCGCTCAGCGATATGTTGAGATTGCATGATTTGGCGGCTTCAGCAAAATCCTCTTCCCAGTGCGGACAGGGCACCACTTTGGCGGGAAGATACCGAGGAGTTCTTGCAAGCACTTTTGCTTCATTGGCGCGCGCAGTGAAGATGTCGTTCACGGCGGATTCGATTTCGCTATTCGAGGGTGTTCCGTCGGCTTCAATGAGACTTTTAATCAGCACGAGGTCCACAACATCTCGAGCACGATAGTTCACATACTCTGGGGGATTGTGCGGATCAGTTGCCCCATGAATCTTTTGAGCAATCTGATAGCTCATCGCCATCCCCACTAAATAATCAGGAGAAGGAAGTCCTAGTGGTGCTAAATTTGGCGCTCTAAAAACTTCCTGCGTGGATCCGGCGCGTCCTTCGTCTGGCGAAATCTCTACCACCACCCGTCTCCAGGTTTGGCCCCTAATGGAT
>JAVWGW010000263.1:0-1299 GCA_036640375.1 Raoultibacter sp.
GTTTTGTCGCTTCTTCGGCGGTGTGGCGGGGCAGCGAGGCGGATCGCTTTGTGTGCTGCGCAATCTCCTGCGCATTTTCTGCAAGGCGTCGCTGGTTGCTTGCGACATCGAGCCGACATTCGTTCACCGATTCGTCGGCGGCACGGCAGCGCTTTTTTGTTTCATCGCGCCAGGCGGTGGCTTTTGTCAGCTCGCTGCTGCCTTTTTTGAGCAGTTCATAAAAATCAATGGCGCGCTTTTCTTCATCTTCAGTGCGGGCGATATCATAGCTTTCCCAGTTGCATTGTTGGAGGATGATGTTGGCGCGCTGAAGTTCGTCTGAGCGACGCGTTTGTTCGTCGAGGGCTTTTGCCGTTTTTTCGGCCTGCACCAAATCAAGTTTCAGCTGTTTGAGCTGCTTGGCATAGCGCTCAGATTTTTCTTCGTTGTCATCGCCCAAGACCCATTTGGTGGGATCGTCAAGCGCATGGCGGTCGTCTTTCACATAGCGGTTTTCACGCTTGATCTGGCCGCCTATGGTGAGTGCAAAGCGGTGGTTTTCCAGTTCGTCGGGGGTATCAACGCAGATATAATCGAAGCGATCACGCAGGTGCTGATTAATCCAGTTTGAATATTCGGGGTGGCCTAGGTGCTGCTTAACAACAAGCTTTCTGATGAGGGATTTTTCACCAAGGGAGCGTTTGGGCACTTCGATTTCCAAGGGAACCGAAATGAACTCCAGGCGCAGACCCAAGTGGCGAGATTCGACAAATTGGGATACGGTTTTAATGTTGCGCGCGGTTACCAGAAGCGTTTTAGCTCGATTTTCCAGAAGGCGTTCAATGGCACCGCGCCAGGCGGCACAGGCGGGTTTGACGCTTAAAAGCTCGCCCACAAACGGAAGCTCTTGGGGCGGTATTCCCAGGTGGCTTGCTATATCCATGCGCACCTGGTGAAGGCGTTTGGGAATATTTGTTTCGCGGCTGTGCAAATGGCGCAGCTCGTCTTCGGTGGCCTGAATGCTTTTTTGCAAATCGGGTACGCGGCCGTAGCTTTGATATTGGCTATCGCGCGATTCCTCTTGTTCCGCCTGGGCCGCGTCAGCCTTTTTCGTGATGCTGCGCCCCAGTTCTTGCCAGGCGGTGTAGGTGCGCGGTATTTCATCGATGCGGGCACATTCCAGGTCAAGCAAGAGCCTGCTGCGATTTTCCTGCACTTGGTTGCGCTGCCGTTGGTAATCAAGCATTTGGGATTCGGCAAGATTGAGGGCATCGCCCCCGGCATCGGCCAGGCTTTTTTGCGCCTGCTCGAATTCTTGAC
>JAVWGW010000264.1:0-1270 GCA_036640375.1 Raoultibacter sp.
CATGACCGAGCGATTATCACCTCACGCCTGTGCGATCTTTGCCTTACTCTTGTCATCAATGAAGAGGATGGCATCGCTTTCGTCCAAAATGCGCCCACGCAAGATGCCCACATCCCAAAAGCAGTGCGCAACCAGCCCCTCACCCTCATCGATACAATACTTGTGCTCACGCTTCGCCGTGACCTGATCATAGGCAGGGCGGGGCGCGTCTTCACGGGGCGCGAAGAGGCCTTTGGTGCCGTTGCCCAATATCGGCCGCTTGCCAAACTCGATGAATCCGCCTTCCAAAAACGGCTCGAAGCTTCTTGGGGAAAACTCATCAGTGCAGGCATTCTGCTCAAAACTGATTTAGATGAGCGCTATGAAATATCGCCCGTGCTCAAGCTGATATTCGGAACAGACGAGGCCGATACCATTAATGCATTATTTGATGCCATGCTCGAAAACCCCGACCAAGCAGCGGGCGCACAAGAAAGCGAAGGGTAGCCAGCATGGTAAACGCCGCAGAAGACGCCGTTGAAGAACAGCTGAGCATCGACATGTTCGCCCAGGATTGGCCGACCGACCCCATTGCTGGCGAAGGACACCCCGGGCAGTGGCGCCTCGCGCGCGTCGATGTGGCCAACTGGGGAACATTTTGCGGATACCACAGCTTGCCCGTTGACAGAAAAGGCCTGCTGATAACAGGGGCTTCTGGATCCGGTAAATCCTCGCTGCTCGATGCCATCACCACAGTCCTCACTCCCCCGCGCAACCGCCACCTCAACGCAGCCGCACGCAACGGATCGAGCAAGGGGGAAGACCGCACACCCGTCAGTTATCTGCGCGGCGCATGGCGCCATGAAACCAATGAAATAGGCGAAGTGACCTGCAGCTATTTACGGCCAAACACCGCAATCTGGAGCGGGATTTTGCTGCGCTACGAAAACGGGCTGGATGGGTGCGCTGTAAGCCCCGGCCAACCATCACACATCACCGATCCGGTAAACCTACTGCTCCTTTTCAACCTCAAAGCGGGCTGCAACACCGACGACGGCATCGCGCAGCTTTATGCCGTTATCAGCGGCGAACACACGCTTGATGAATTTGAACCCTACGCTATCAACGGGGTTGACTTCAGAAAATTCAAAAGTGCTTTTCCCACGTGCAAACAAGTCTTTCGCGAACACTCCGCCTTTGCGGCCTCCCTCTGTCGCCACCTGGGAATAGCGGGACCGAAAACGCTTGAGCTTCTGCACAAAACCCAGGCGGCAAAAAACTTCGGGTCGCT
>JAVWGW010000265.1:0-1253 GCA_036640375.1 Raoultibacter sp.
TGAGACGGGTTGGGATACCAACAAGATTATCGAGACCTACCGTGGTCTTTGGCGCATCGAGCAATCCTTCAAAATCACCAAGTCAGATTTGCTCACACGCCCTGTGTTCGTTTACACGCGCGAGCATGTCGAAGCCCATTTTCTTACCTGCTATATCGCCTTGGTAATCTTGAGACTTATGCAAAAAGCTACCGATTATCGCTATTCAGCAGCAGCTATGATTGATGATTTGGGGCAGGTGAGCTGTTCTGCCCTAGAAGACAATTGGTGGCTTTTTGACTATCGAAGCGCGCTTACCGACGAACTGTTTGCCTTAATCGACCAGCCCTCACCTACACGCTATAAGCAAGCAGGTGAGATCCGAACACTCCTGGCAAAAACAACCCCGAAATCTTTTAAATAATCCAGTACGCAAAATATTAATGAGTTCTTTAATGCCGAACTGGGACTATGTTGGTTTTTGCTGCGGAAAAGAAGATACTACCACCGCCTAGCGGTGCTCCACAATTTCCACACAATTGAAATGTACGTGGCAAGCACTTGGCCGCAGCAAACCACACCCCTACACAAGGCTGTATAACCGCAGTTCGGGTGTCAGTAGTGCAGGCTGGACAAGCCCTGCCCTGCTAGAGCAGGGATCCCTGGAAAAGATCGGTGTGTGAGCCCATACGAACAAGGCGGATTATTGGGTTCGTTTTATGGGGCATGTAAAGCACAACGACATCAACAGTGCCTTCGGAGAGGTGAAAATCCCTATAACCGTTATAGTTTCCCCCTTGATTATCAAGTTCGTGAGCCCCGTAGCGTTCAGGAATGGTTCCCGTTTTCGCTAACTCGGTAGTTCCGCAGAATAATTAGAGCATTTTCGTTCATCCGGCCACTTCAGGTGGTATTTTTTGTGTCAAATTCCATAATTATTCCACGTCTTGGATGGTCTCGTATGTGGTATAATGCAATGAAGTGAATCCGCAGGTGAGAGGGTTGGTATGTATCTCAAGCAGACTAAGCAGACAAATGGGCGTATCAGTCTCTCGATTACGCAGGCTTATCGGGAGGGTGGCAAGCCTAAAAGCCGTACGGTGGCACACTATGGCTTTGTCGATGAGCTTGAAAAACTCTATGATGATCCGATTGCGCACTTTAAGCAGGTTTGTGCCCAGATGACCGAAGAATACAAGGCACACACTATGCCTGTCACCATCACTCTCCACCCGGCTCAACAAGTTGATACTCGCAGCGTTAACAGGAAAAAC
>JAVWGW010000266.1:0-1248 GCA_036640375.1 Raoultibacter sp.
AGCTTCATCGTAGACATAGTTGCAAATCTGACATACATATTTAGCCACAGCCAAACCTCCTTTATAGCAAAGCCTATCCGTACCTGAAAAACCCGCTTACCTGCACCATCTCTGCACGTATACATCTTTTGCACAAGCTCGACGGCGGAGGAACTTTCCCCAGCATACCATCTCCCCCGCAGCACCCAATCGGCGTAGAGCCTCCCGCATCGCCTGCGGTCACCCTCCTAGGTTGATGGACAGCAGTAGTGGTGAGGTCTTGAAATTAAACCAGCCAGCCACCGCGACCACTGACGCCAGTCCTATACTGAATACATGCAAAATGAGGGAACCGCAAAGGAGTAGTCCATGGTCGAAATCAATCAAGGGATATGCACGGGATGTGGAAAATGCATCCAAGACTGCCCCGCAAGCAACATCACGCTTATTGAAGGACGGGCCACCGCACGTGGTGCATGCATAAACTGCGGGCACTGCGTTGCCATCTGCCCTGTTGCCGCCGTCTCCCTTCCCGAATATCCCCTAGATTCCGTGGTGGAATACCAAAGCGAAACATTCGATATCCCTGCCGAAACGCTGCTCAATTTCATCAAATTTCGCCGCTCTATCCGACACTTCAAAACAGACAAAGTTGAAAACGAGAAAATCGCGTGCATCCTCGAAGCAGGCAGGCACATCCCCACTGGCGGCAATCGACAAAACGTCCGCTCTATCGTGGTGGTTGACCAGCTGCAAACTGTGCGGAAATATATCCTTGAAAGCCTCGACCGGGCCGCCCTGCTTCACCCTGGGCAGATATGGGGTGGCCGCTACGACAACCGCTTTCACGCGCTTCACAAGGCATTCCTTGAAAATCCTCAGGGCGAAGATGGGTTATTCTTCCATGCACCCTTGCTTTTGCTTGCCGTGTCAGACGATCCGCTGCAGGCAGCTCTTGCTTCCACCGGCATGGAGCTTGAAGCCAATGCGCTTGGGCTGGGATGCCTCTATTCAGGATTTAGCACCGCCGGCATCGAAAACGATGCGGCCTGCCGCGATCTGCTCGGGCTTGCGGAAGGCGAACACGCTGTGTGTGCCCTGCTCATCGGCTACCCCGCCGTCACCTACCAGCGCACGGCGCCCCGCAAAAAACCCGATGTAACCATGATGTAACGCGAAAGGAAACCTGCCCCATGAAAATTAACCGCCTTTATTTCAGCCCCACAAACAGTACGAAAAAAGTCATTGAACTTATTTCGGATGCCTGGG
>JAVWGW010000267.1:0-1240 GCA_036640375.1 Raoultibacter sp.
ATGAAAGATAAAGCTATCTATGTGAAGTGGATTGCCATACTCTGTGCCGTTATGGCGCTGTTTTGTTTGGCCATTTTTGTTGTGGGATACAAAGATTTAAGCTTTGGCCGCGTGGCCACGGTTATTGCGCTGCTGGTGGTTTCGGTGGCGTGTGGCGTTGCGTCTAAAAAGATGGCCGCCGCGCCTGAAAAAACAGCGGCCGCGTCCGCAAAAAAAACAACAGGGAAGAGGGCGCGCTAACACATGGCCCTTATTAGCGAAGAAGATGTTCGTCTTGTTCGTGAGGCAAGCGACCTGGTTACTGTCGTGGGTGAACGCCTCCCTTTGCGCCAGCGCGGTCGCGATTTTTGGCTGTGCTGTCCCTTCCATAAGGAAAAAACCCCTTCATGCAAGTTGGATCAAGCCAATCAGCTGTGGCACTGCTTTGGGTGTGGCGAAGGGGGCGATGTCTTTTCCTTCATCATGAAGCTTGACGAAGTAAGTTTTCCCGATGCGGTGCGCACGCTGGCTGATCGCTCTAATATTCACCTGCGAGAAGAAAGCGGTAAGCCGCGGGTGCCGCAAAGCTATAAGGCGCGGCTCAAAGAAATTTGCAAGCAGACGGCGCTGTTTTACCACGGCCAGCTTATGCGCTCCACTTCCGCCCTGGCCGACCGGGCACGCAACTATCTTGCCGGGCGGGGCTTGGGCGGAGCGGTGCCAAAAACCTGGCAACTGGGGTATGCCCCTGGCGGGGATGTTTTGGCGCGTTACTTGCGTGGCCTGGGGTTTAGCAACAAAGAAATGGTTGACGCCAATGTGGTGGTCAATACCAGCAAGCGCGGCATACAAGATCGCTTCTACAACCGTATCATGTTTCCCATTTTTGATGCGCAGGGTGATTGCATCGCCTTTGGCGGCCGCGTTTTGGACAAGCATGAACCGAAGTATCTCAATTCCCAAGAAACGCCCATCTTCCATAAATCGGAAGTGCTTTTCGGCCTTGACAAGGCGAAGGCTTCGCTGGCTTCCACGGGCATTGCGGTTGTGGTGGAAGGGTATACCGATGTGATTTGCCTGCACGAAGCGGGCATCACCAACGTGGTGGCCACCATGGGCACGGCCTTGTCCATGCGCCACATTCGCATTCTTTCGCACCATGCTAAAAATAGCATCATCTACCTGTTTGATGGCGATGAAGCGGGGCAGCGTGCAGCCGATCGCGCCCTGGGTTTCATCGATTCATCCCTTACGCCCGAAG
>JAVWGW010000268.1:0-1239 GCA_036640375.1 Raoultibacter sp.
CACAAGGTGCAATCCTCGAAATCTTTCAGGCCGCTCGCAGCGGACACGTCGATGTCTTCGGCGCAGATGGTTGCGCAAGTTTTACAGCCTTCTGCACTGATGCAGGTGGCGCAATTCGCGCGCGGCGTCACACCAAAACCAAGCTTGGTGCGCAAGTGCACCATCAGCGAGAAAAAGGCGCCCAAAGGGCAGATGGCGGCGCACCAACGCTTGAACAAAAACAATTCAGCCAGCAACATCAGCGGGAAAATGATGAGTTCCCAGCCCGGCTGCAGCAGCACAAATACGCGGTTGAGCGCCCATAGCGTGCCAAACACCAGGCCGATAGGGCAAAACAGGCAAAACACGGGGAAGCGCACGATGAAGGAAACGATCAGCAAAACGCCCAGCACGATAAGCTGCGTTTTTACATTCGTTCCCTCGGCAGAGCATGCGGCGCAAGATTTTGAGGAGCAGGAAGAAGGCGGCGCTTCAACAGGCAAAACGCCTGAACGCCCCGTAAGGCCTCGCGGAGTGCGACCGCCGAAAATGTTTTTTAGCAGCGAGGAAGGGCACAGCCACGCGCAAAACACGCGCCCAAGGCAAAATACGATGAGCAGCACCAGCAAAACACCCGGCAAAAGGTGCCAGGGAATGGATTGAGAAGCCAGCGCAAGCTGAGCAAACCCGACGGGACACAGCACGCACAGCGTACCCAGCGCCGTATCAAATTGCGTAGCACCTAAAGCTGCCACAAGCACAACAAGACCCACAACGATGCGCAACGATTTCATTTTATGCTTCATGCTAAGCCTCTTTCCCCATCAAACGACCAGCACGAATGTCGGCACTTGTCACCGCGCCCGGCGTTGCCGCCACAACGCTTGCCCGCGAAACCACGATGATACCCTTGCGTTCGGCGGTGGCGTTATAGGCGCGCAGCGATGCCGAAGGGCATACCTGTTCGCACAAGCCACAGCCGTCGCAAAGATCTTCATGCACCACAGGGCGGTCGTGGTCGTCAAGCGTTATGGCACCTTCAACAGGGCAGGCATCCTTACAGACCGTACATCCCGACCAATCCCATGCCACGCACGCATCTTTAACAAGCTTGGCCACACCGATATTGGCCTGCGTGGGAGTGTCGTAGCGCAGCGCACCCGTGGGGCACACATCGGTGCACAGCATGCAAAAATCGCAGTAGCCGCGCTCGAAGGCAAGCGTGGGCGTACCGTAAGCAATCAGGCTTTCCACCAGGGG
>JAVWGW010000269.1:0-1212 GCA_036640375.1 Raoultibacter sp.
CAGGCGAACAGCTGCAGGCCTTCGATGCCTTGGTCACCCAGTTCAATGCCACCGTAGGCAAAGAAAAAGGCGTGGTGGCCACCTCGGTTAGTCAGGGTGGCGTAGGTGATTTAGCCAAGGCGGTTACCGCTTCGGCGCAGGGCGCCGTGGGCGCCAATGCCATGCCCGATGCTTTTTTGGCCTATCCCAATACGGCACAAGTAATCAACAAGCTGGGCAAGGTTGCCGATGTGCGCAGCTATTTTACCGATGACGAAAAAGCAGCTTTCATCGAAGGCTTTTTGGCGGAGGGCGATTTGGATGGCGATGGCAGCTTGAAGGTGATTCCCTGTTCTAAATCCACCGAAACCATGCAGATAAACATGACGGCTTGGAATGAGTTTGCCCAGGCCACCAACACTTCCATCGAGGCGCTTTCCACCATGGAAGGCCTGCAGGGTGTTGCGCGCAGCTATTACGAATGGACCGATGCTCAAACCCCCGCGCCCAACGATGGCAAGCCCTTTTTTGGGCGCGATGCCATGGCAAACTATATGTTGGTTGGTGCCAAGCAGTTGGGCGTTGATGTATTCGATGTTAAAGACGGAGCCGTCACGTTCAATCTTGATAAAGCCGCGTTTCGTCAGCTGTGGGATAGCTATTATGTGCCCTACATCAGCGGATATTACTCTTCTGAGGGGCGCTTCCGTTCCGATGCGGTGAAAACGGGCGATTTGGTATGCTACGTAGGTTCTTCTTCTTCGGTTGTTTACTTCCCAAAGGCGGTGACCGTTGATGATGCCACCAGTTACGCCATAGAGTTTGGCGCCCGCACAGCGCCTCTGTTTGCGCAGGGCAAGCCATGTGCTGTGCAGCAGGGGGCAGGGTTTGCAGTGACCAAAGCAGACGAGAAGACCGAAGCCGCCTGCGTTGAGTTTTTGAAATGGTTCAACCAGAAAGAGCAAAGCACCGAATTTGCCGTTTCAGCCGGATATGTGCCCGCAACGAAGGAAGCGTGCACCACCCAAAACATCGAAGCGGTTGCCGCCACGATGGATCGGGTGCCGCAAAACTACCTGAAAAACCTGACGGCAACACTTGATACCATTGAAGGAAGTGAACTGTATAGCACGCCCCTTTTTGAGGGTGGTGTTGCGGCACGCGAAGTGATGGATGCATCGCTGCAAAAGCAAGCGCTTGCAGGTCGTGCGCAGGTTGTGGCCTTGCTGGAAG
>JAVWGW010000270.1:0-1207 GCA_036640375.1 Raoultibacter sp.
ATTTTGTTGCCATCCACTTCTAAAGGTAGGGCCAGACGCTCTTTGAACGCGACATAAAACTCCAGCGCCATCTTCTTTGAGGGGAAAATAAGGCCAAAGCCATCGCCATCAAGACGATACAGCGCCGTCTGGTCGCAAAACGCCGCAGCGATCTGCGCAGAAAATTCCTTGAGCACCTGGTCGCCAAAAGAATAGGAATAAAAGTCGTTGATACTTTTAAATTCGTCGATACCCAAAATAAGAACGGCCCAACTTTTTTCTGATGTGCACAACGATTCCAGCGCCGTGCGAAAATCGTAATTGCCCATCAAATGGGTAACAGGGTCCAAGCCGCCGCCCCCAGAGCCAAGCGCGCCACAGCCGCCGGCTTCGGGCGGCTGTCCTTCCCAAGAATGCCCGGTTAAACACCTTTTCGACATGGCCTCCCCTTCCTTCTGACAGATTGAAAAAGGCTACCACTTTTCTATAGTTTTGTCAGCAATTTGTCATGAACAGCAAATCCAGCGACATGAACAGCAAGATTCCCCGCAAAACAGGGGAATCTTAGGGTAAACGGTTGTTTTGTTTTTCTATTTTTGAGGGGCTTTAGGGGTGGTTGTGGCCGTAGCTGCCGTGGTGCTTGCGCTCGCTGTCGCGGGTGCTTTTTCCACCAGGCCGCTTAAGTTGGTAGAGCCGGTTGTGGTTTCAAAATACGTCAGCGTCAGCGTGGCCGCCACGCTGCTTACGCCCCCATCAGTTTTGAGGGAATTCGTCAGCGAGAAATCTAAGATCTCACAGGCGTATGTGCCATTTTGCAGTTCCTTCATCACAGCTATGGCCGCTTCGGTTGTGGGCACCGTATAGCTTACGCTTACCGCACGGCGCACCAGCGTACCATCAAGTTCGGGCTGCCCAAAGCTTAAGTTGCTGGTGGAAGCACCCGCAAGCGCCGCATTCAGTTCGTTGATTTCGTTGCGCACGTTATCATAAACGGCCACTGCGGGAAGCTGTTCGGTGGGCCCTAGTTCTTCTAAGGCCTTCACCATCTGCGAACGCGCCAGCAAAAGCGACTGCTGTGCATCAATCTGCATCTGCACTTCTTCTAGCTGTGCGGCATTGTTGTTCTTCATGTCGGCCACATTCTTCACCACAAGCAGGTAATAGCACCCGCCTATAAGCAAAACGCTCAGCACAAGCAACAACACTTTTTCGCGCGTTGAAAAAGTAC
>JAVWGW010000271.1:0-1197 GCA_036640375.1 Raoultibacter sp.
TCTTTATTGGTGGTGATTTCCAACGTGGCCGGAACCTGCTCGCTTATTCCTGTGCGGTTTGCAAGATTGGCCCCCGAGACATATCCGATTATTGCGCCGTTTTCTTCAATCCACCTTTTTTCGATGACCTTATCAGGGTCCAGGATGGAATTGCCAAAGCGGGTCTTTGTAGGGATATAGTAAATTCCTCTGCCGAAGCGAGCTAGCGCGCCTTTTCCCAGTTCGTTATTAATCCATCGGTACAGAGTTTGGCGCGACAAGCCGGGGAATGCGTCAAGAATATCTTCCATGAAAATAGGCGTATTTGCTTCAAAGGACTTACTGAGTATGTTAATAAAGTTTTCCATGGCGGTATCTTATCTCTTTTGAAAGGATGTTACAAGTTTCTACAAAAATTGAAGAAGTTTGTAACTTAGCTGCCCAATTCTGTGTGAAGACGGTGCAGTCAGGGGGTTTCTCTAGGCAAGCCATGTGTCGCGCATGCCGCGCTCTTAATTAAGCTAGGGCACCCCCACATCCCACGCGTGGTTTACGCAGGCGGGTAGGGCAGGGTTAACCTTTGGGTGTCTACTGACGACCTTCTTTAAAGGCGCTTGTCTTCCAGGAAGCGTGCGATTTGGTTCAGCGACGTCACGGCTTTGGCATAGGAAACTTTTTCATTCAAGAGTTTTGCCGTCACCTCGCGGTAGTCTGCGGCATAATATTGTGTGTCAATAATCTCTCGAAGGACGGCATTTAGCTGGACGCCATCGTCGGCAGATGCACAATAGGGTAGTGATTGGCGTTCTAGGCGCACTCTTTTATAAAGCTTAACCATATTGCTATCAAGCTGTATTAAAGGCAGTATTTTGTGCAAGTCATACAAGTGCCTAGAGCAACGCTCTGCATTTCTTTCTCCGAGGTAGTAATCACATACCGCAAAGGTTTTATCGCAAAACGAACGCTCTAAGGATGTGACCTGCAACCTCAACGGCGCCAAGTCAAAAGCCGAAAGAAGGGCGGCCCCGTCTTTAGCGGTTGAAAAGCAATCGAAAATGCAGCAACTGAACTCGCTTCTTACATAAGGTGAAATTTTAAGTTCAAAGAGTACAGGCAATTCTGTGTGAAGACGGTGCAGGTAGGGGGTTTCTCTAGGCAAGGGGGCTGCGATATGGTATAAATTGAATCAAGCGTGTTTCGGCACGCACAATACTTTCG
>JAVWGW010000272.1:0-1157 GCA_036640375.1 Raoultibacter sp.
GTTGCCCACGGCCGCAAGCCCAACGGTGCCCTCTGGCGCATCGGCGTGCAAGATCCGCAGGATAAAAACCGCGTGCTACAGGGTATCGCCGTCGAAAACGCATCTGCGGTAACAAGCGGCGTCTATGAACGCTGCTTCACGGCACAGGGGCGCTTTTACCATCACATCCTTAGCACCACCACGGGTCTTCCCGTGGAAACCGACGTGGCAGGGGTGACCATTGTGGCGCCGAAATCCCTTGATTGCGATGGGTTTTCAACCACACTTTTGGCGCTGGGCATAAAACGGGGCATTGCCTTTGTGCGACAACACCCCGAAATCACTCAAGCTTATTTTGTTGATGCAGCTAACAAAATCACAAGCGCCTACTAACAAACCACGCTCAAAGCACAGGGAACCTAGGCAAAAACCTCTTCGGTTTCCGCTTCCGTTTCCGTTCCCTCTTCTGCGCCTTCTTCGCCCTCGACTTCAGTGGCCACCGGTTCGACCGGGGTTTCTTCGATGAAGGGATCAAAAAGCGGTTCGCCGCCTTGGCTCAGTTCGACCATGCCGGTTAAAACATCGACGTACTGGTAGGACTGACGTGCCGTGCGGCCGCGTTTGCGGTCAACTTCCATAATAAAGAGCTGCGGGTGAACCTGCGTGAGGACCCCTTCGCATTCAACGATTTTCGAACGACCCATGTTGGCGCGGACGCGCAAGCGCTGCCCGATAAAATCATCCAAGGTATCATGGATGGAATCGACGATCTTTGCTTGTTTCGCTAAATCCATGCTTTTTCACTCCTGGTGTGTCTTGGTACAGAAATAACAGTTCGAAATTGTACCACATCCGTCAAGAATTATCCTGAGTTTCAGGCCTGCGGAAGGTTTCAGCATATTTCCTGCACACGGGGCGGGGCGGGGCGAAATCAGGGGAGCCAACAGCGCGCAAAGTGTGCACCAGCAGCGCCTACATTGGCATTGATCAGGCATTTATGCGAAAAAGCGCCCCACTATGCGGGCGGCCTCGGCGGCATCTTTCCCGTAGAAATCTGCACCGACCATCTGGGCGTATTCAGGGGTTAGCACCGCGCCGCCGACAAATACTTTGCAGTCGGGCACCTGTTCATGCAGCAATTCGATGGTTTCGGCCATGGCCTTCACCGTTGTGGTCAT
>JAVWGW010000273.1:0-1133 GCA_036640375.1 Raoultibacter sp.
ATGGCCCTTACGACCAGGGCTACACACGTGCTACAATGGTCGGTACAAAGGGTTGCTACCTAGCGATAGGATGCTAATCTCAAAAAGCCGATCGTAGTCCGGATTGGAGTCTGCAACTCGACTCCATGAAGTCGGAATCGCTAGTAATCGCGGATCAGAATGCCGCGGTGAATACGTTCCCGGGCCTTGTACACACCGCCCGTCACACCATGGGAGTTTGTTGCACCAGAAGTAGGTAGTCTAACCGCAAGGAGGACGCTTACCACGGTGTGGCCGATGACTGGGGTGAAGTCGTAACAAGGTAGCCGTAGGGGAACCTGCGGCTGGATCACCTCCTTAACGAAAGATTGACGATCGGTAAGAATCCACAACAAGTTGTTCTTCATGAAGATGTATCTGAGGGTCTGTAGCTCAGTTGGTTAGAGCACACGCTTGATAAGCGTGGGGTCACAAGTTCAAATCTTGTCAGACCCACCAATCTAACGAAAGCTAGAGAGAAGAAGATATATCGAATCTAATGATAAGCTGGGGACTTAGCTTAGTTGGTAGAGCGCCTGCTTTGCACGCAGGAGGTCAACGGTTCGACTCCGTTAGTCTCCACCATATATAAAGCTAGGTAATTACAGAATTTAGTGAACAGAGAACTTATTGTTTGTTTATTAAATTCTGTGATTTATCACAGTTACCTACGATCTGACGAAGACGTAGTTAATCATTAACAGATTATAAATTTGAGTTGAAATAAATTGTTTAAACTCAGAACTGAATTGAAGTTCAAATGTAGTGCGTAAGTATTACAGTTGAATGAATATAAAGAACTGAGCACTAGCGATTAACTGAATCAAGCGTTTTGGAAAACGAACTAGATTGAAGCTGTACTGTAGTTAAATCTACAAAACTTTAAGCAAGGTCATCAACATTAACTTGTAGTGTTGAAACGACTGTTTGGGGTTGTATAGTCAAGTAATTAAGTGCATGTGGTGGATGCCTTGGCAGTCAGAGGCGATGAAAGACGTAATAGCCTGCGAAAAGCTCCGGGGAGGCGGCAAATATCCTGTGATCCGGAGATTTCTGAATGGGGAAACCCACTTACCATAAGGTAGGTATCGCATGATGAATACATAGTCATGCGA
>JAVWGW010000274.1:0-1104 GCA_036640375.1 Raoultibacter sp.
GCTGCATTAAAATATATGTGCGTATATCCGATTTAGTTTTCATGTTATTATTATCACATAGGGGTGTCGCTTCCCCGTCTGTTTTCCTTGTTTGCTTTACACCCTTCAGGGGTGTTTTACTTGAAATAAAACCGTAGTTATGTGCTAGACTATGTTTTCAGGATCGAGCACCGTGATTGAAGGAAGAATGCCACTATGCAACTAAGAGCGACAACGGATTATGCTATTCGTGCAATTTTATTCCTTACTGAAGAGGCTCGTGTTTGTTCTTCCCGCGAAATAGCCGAGGCTATGAAAATCCCCCGCGACTATTTTATCCGTCTAACAAAAGAACTGCGCGATGCTAAGCTTATCAACGCGCATCCGGGGCGCTATGGCGGCTATAGTTTGGCGCAGCATCCTTCAAAAATTACCCTGTTCGATATTGTGTCGGCCATGGAAGATATGACGAACATCAGCGGTTCGCTGGGCAAGGAAGACCCGTGTGTTCATGGCGAAGAACACAAATGCCCCCTGCATCTTTCGTACAAACTTATCCGCGAAGGTTTTGAAGATTCACTGCGCAGTATTACCGTAGAAAAACTCCTGGGCGAATCTGATAGCCTAAAAGAAGCCTGCGGTGGCTTGTTGCAATCCAACGAACAACAAGAACTCGCCTAGCGCTTCCCCTCTTTTATTTCCTGGGCGCAGTGAAGCACCTTCTTTTTTGGCGCAAAAACAGCCCGGGAAGGCTCTTTTGTTGTCGTTCATGTCGCTGGATTTGCTGTTCATGACAAATTGCAGACTTTTTCCGCGTAAGGTTCTAAGGTGTAACCAGCAAGAAAACACAGCAACCGCACCACTTGAGACCCTGTCGCTGCACGCGCGCTTGTGTGTAGCGACCGACACAAAGGAGTATTACCATGTGCATCATTGATTACCTACTTATTGCCGCCATCATCGTTTCGGCTCTTGCCTTCGGCGTCACTCTTCTGTACTTGCGCAACAAGGCAAACAATGCCGATGGCGCCACGCTTACCATTACGGGTGGTTCAGGGCTTAACACCAAAAACGACTAGAGTTAGCAGCTTTTACTGCATAGCGCAAGAAAAGTGTGTCATACCA
>JAVWGW010000275.1:0-1089 GCA_036640375.1 Raoultibacter sp.
GTAGGCAAAACGGCAGCAAGCATCGATGAACTGGCAAAACTCATGGATGTTGACGCCACAGCACTGCGGGCCACCATCACCCACTACAACGAACTGGCCGCCGCCGGTGCCGATACCGATTTTGGCAAACGCGCCGACCGTCTTTTCCCCGTCGAAGAAGGCCCCTTCTACGCTTTCCCTATGACCGACACCGTTATTTTGGTGAACATGGGTGGGCTGCAAACCAACGAAGATTTCAACGTGCTCGACACCGAAGATGCCCCCATTGAAGGCTTGTATGCTGTAGGCAACGTGCAGGGCGGCCGCTTCTTGGTCGATTACCCCCTGCCGGCACCGGGTATCAGCCACGGTATGGCACTGACCCATGGCATGTTGGTCGGCCGCATTTTAGCCAAAATCTAGCCAAATCCCCGTCAAGCTGGGGCGCACACTTTACCAACTTCGGGGCACAGCGCCAACATCCCTCATCGCGTGCTGTGCCCCTGGCCAAGCTTTGGTGCCTTTTGCGCCGATTGCAAACCCTCCCTGCGCAATCGGTGCAATAAAAAATACCCCTTGGGGTATTTTTTATTGCGACACCTTTTATACTGCGCGGTTAAGCGCGGTGTGTGTTAGCCCTCTTTTTGCGCAGCAGAAACCGCCTGCACCGCTTCGCCCAAAAGGGATTGAGCTATTTCAAACACATCGTAGCCTTCCGAAATTGCCTTAACGGCAGCGCCATCGACAATTGCGGTTACCATCTGCGGCGATAATCCGGAAAGATTCGCCTGATCCAAAATGGCCTGCAAGGCGATGTCAAGGCGGCGGCGCCCGCGCTGATAAGCCTGCGTTACCACAAGGGATTCGGCGGCATTAATCAGCTGGGCGTAGTGCGCTGCCGGAACTGTTTTGTCCTCGGGCAAGCAGGCATGCAAAAGCAGGTCGACACACTTTTCCCGACACTCATCGGCCGACATCATTTCGGCTGCGCTGGCCGCTTTTTCGGCACGCTGAGCCCATAGCGTAATATTGTGCTGCGCCGCTTCGTAAAGAAGATCGCCAATCGATTCAAAGTAATAACCAACCGAAGAAGACGATGCCCCCGCCCAT
>JAVWGW010000276.1:0-1077 GCA_036640375.1 Raoultibacter sp.
AACTTAAGGGAAACACTTACACATTCACGAATGTCACGGCGCCCCACACCATTACCGCCACCTTCAAGGAAATCCCAGCACCGCCAGTTGATCCAGTTGATCCCCCGAAGCCGCCGGTTGATCCTGCCGATCCGGCTGTTCCGCCCACCCCGCCGGTTGTTCCCGATAACGGGGGCAATGGCAATAACAATGGTGGTGGCACCACGATTGTGGAACGCATCAACACCGTAGTTGTGCCTGTCGCACCGCAAGCTGCTGTCCCTGCCGCCACCCCGGCAGCCAAAACTGAGGCCGCCCCTGCCCAGGCCGCCGCGGACAATGCTGCCCCGCAAGGCCAGCTGGAAAACCCCACCTTGGGTGCCCAAGCCCTCGACACGCAACACAGCCACATCCCGCTAGCCTTATTACTGCTAGCCGTATGGCTGGTAGGCGGCTTCGCCGTAATCCGCCAACGCAAGCACACCCACGACGCAATCGAGGGAACAAGCTACTAGGTTCCCCGCCCAGAAAGCCCCGGTTTTCCGCATACATCCAAAGCAGCAAGTGCCCCTACACAGTGAGGAGCGCTTGCTGCTAATTCTGCAAAGTTCACACCAAAACCTCTGCATTCTTCACACCAAAACCTCTGCAAAGTTCACACTTGGCAGAAAATGCCCTGATGACGTTGGTGCAACAGATATTCCAAGAAGTATCGGAATCTTGCACAATCTCGGCTTGATGCGTGCCCCATCACGTTTAATTGGTCGCCCTATTTTCATTGCCAAGCTGTGGTAATCTTGCGGGCGGGGTTTTGTTCCCTCTTCGTGTGAAAGGGCTGTTGTGAAAATTTCTGGAGCGGTATTTGATTGTGATGGGACGCTGCTTGATTCGGCGGGGGCGTGGACGCAGGCGCAAAATGATCTGGCACACCAGGCGGGTGCGGTGATTTCTGCGGAAGAAACTGCGGAAATTTGCACGCTCACCATTCCTGAAGTGGGCGTTTTCTTCCATGAGCGCTACGGGCTTGGCGCATCGGGTGCCGCGGTGGTGGCTATGATCGATGAAGCGCTGCTGGGGTATTATCAAACGCAGGCGAAG
>JAVWGW010000277.1:0-1068 GCA_036640375.1 Raoultibacter sp.
CGGGGTGTCCTTCGCCAGCAATGGGGTCGGTCGGCCAATCCTGAGCGAACATGTCGATGCTCAGCTGTTCTTCGACGGTGTCTTCTGCGGCGTTTACCATGCTGGCTACCCTTCGCTTTCTTGTGTGTCCGCTGCTTGGTCGGGGTTTTCAAGCATGGCGTCAAACACGGCGTTGATGGTTTTGACCTCGTCTGCCCCAAATATCAGCTTGAGCACGGGCGATATTTCATAGCGCTCATCCAAATCAGTTTTTAGCAGTATGCCCGCGCTGGCAAGTTTGCCCCAAGAGGCTTCAAGCCGTTTTTGGAAGGCGGATTCATCGAGCTTGGCAAGTGGCCGATATTGGGCAACGGCACCAAAGGCTTCTTCGCGCCCTATGAAAACGCGCCCCGCGTGCCCTATCACCAGTTCACGGCGCAGCGTGAGCACAAGCACCGTGTCGATGAGGGTGAGGGGTTGGTTGCGTACCGCTTTTGGGATGTGGGTATCTTGCGTGGGCGCATTTTGGACAAAAGCGATACCATCATCTTCGTTGATGATAAGTGTGAGGCAAAGATCGCACAGGCGTGAAGTTATAAGCGCTCGGTCATGAAACAGCGCCTGCCAAAGTTCACGATTGGTTTCAGCATTGATCAAAGGCCCGCGCACTAGCTGCAGCAAAGCACGTCGCGATGTGAGGCTTAAGGTGCCGCAATCACCTCGCCATAACCCTTCATCTTCCAAGGTTTCCTCTTCGCTTGGGTCAAACTGCTCGCTTGCTTTGTCGCTCATGCGTCTACCTCTCCGGTGAATGCCAGCTTGGGAATGCGCGCCCGATACCGCTGGTTTTCGTCAGATTCCCAATACAAAAGTTCGTCCCCCTCTTGCGCTATTCCCTGGTCAAGTGCGAGTGCCACCAGCCCTACAATGCTTGCTATGCCCTGGGTGGCGGGGTGGTGGCTCAGCACTTCGGCGATGCTTATGCTTGTGCGGCCGAAGTTTGTGCCCGATGGCGCGGGTGGGTGGTTTTTGAAGCAATCGTTGACGTTGTGGGCAAGTTCAACAAAATCGATTTCGGTTTGCCGCGCG
>JAVWGW010000278.1:0-1059 GCA_036640375.1 Raoultibacter sp.
TCCTGCTGCATTTTTTGGGCTATCACCGCCGAAGCATCCACCCCGAAAGCAAGCAGGGCAAACAGTGTCGAAAGCGTTACGGCAAGCAACACAAGAATGTTGCCGCCTTCGCGCAGGGGGGAAGCAGGTGGGCGTGGGTGCTGTTTGCGCATTAGGAAACCTCAAATTTCTCGTTGACCAGCTGGGTTTTATCCAAGTGGCGCGTGATGGTGACGCCTTCAAATCCGGGAAGCTGCACCAAGAGGTCGATGCGATAATCAACATCGGCGCTGATGTGCATGAAGCGCCGCTGCACCGTGCTGCGCTCGAGCAGATATACCTCATGATCGCGTTCGTCGCGCGTGGCCTGTGTGGCACTGCTTGCCGTGAGCTCAGCCCGCCCCTTGTGTACACTCAGGTTCTGAGCGTTTAAGGGCATCCAATCGTCTTGGATGGCGCTTGCGATAAGGGCGCTTGTATCAGCGGATGTTTCGGCGCGTTCGGCATCGAGCGTCCAGCCCATGGCGTAGAGGCCATGGTCAAGACACGCCACCTGAAACCCTATCCAAGAAAACTGTGCGACCAAAAAAATCATCAAGAAAAACGCGGGGTAGACGAAGGCCGCTTCAATGCTGAGCATGCCGGCTTCCCTGGGCGCAACACGTGCATTCCGCCATTTCGCCCGTCGCAAGCGCCACGTTTTCCGGCCAGATTTCCTCTTTAGAATCCCCACGTCTACCACCCGCCGCTTTCGACCGTTTCATCGCGCAGGGCACTGCCCCGTGCATTGAGCTCGTAGTGCTGGGCATCGCCGCCCACAAGAGGGCCAAGCAGGGCACCTGCGGGGGTGATAAAGGCGCGCGACACGGTCAGTGTTGCGGTTATGTCGCGGCAGGTGGTAAAGGAAGGCCGCGTGAGCATCTGCCAGTTGCGCGTGTAAAGATGGTGGTCGTAGGCCTGTTTGTGCGGCGCGCTTAGCGCAACGTTAAAAGTGGCAGCATCCCCCAAGGTGGGGTAAGACCTTTGCAGAAAGCTCTGCTGTTCGCCGCGCGTCATGCTGGGGTTTGCCGCCACCGCACG
>JAVWGW010000279.1:0-1055 GCA_036640375.1 Raoultibacter sp.
CACGCCGCCAACTTGGTGGCCGATGCTGTGGTTGCCGCCGCTGATACTGGGGCCCTTGTGCTGTTGCCGCAGCTTGGGATGCGCGGCGGGGCTGCGCGCCCCGAGCGCATAGGTGAAGCTGTGCGCTTGGTGGAAAAACTGAGCTATCCCGCCGCCTACGCTGCCGCGATCGAAGCGTTGCTGGGCGATGTGTATGTGTGTGCCAACCCCGCCGCAGCCCTTGCCGCCTATGCGTGCCAAGCGCCCGAGGCACTGGGCGCACGCTTTGTTACTGCGCAAGGGTTTATGGTGTGGCCCAACGGCAAAATAGCGCTGGCCTTAAAGCAGGAAGGCGAACAGGGGGTTTTAGCGCGCCACCGCCAAATAGAATCGCTGCGGGGCGCTTTGGCGCAAGCTCAGGCTGCGGGAGACCTTGCGCGCACCGCCCGCGATCAGGCCGAAGAGGCGCTGCGGGGTGCCCAGGCGGAAAGCCTACAGGTAAGCCAACAGCTGGCCCAAACGCGCGGCCAAAACGACGCCTGTGCCCAAGAGCTCAAGCGCACGCAAGATAAACTGAGCGCTTTGCGCCGCGAATACGCTGGCCTTGAAGCACAGCGCGACGACGCGCAGCAGGCCCTGGCTCTTGCGCGCCCCGATGCCGAAGAATTAGAAAAACGCTTGGCGCACCTGGGCGAACAGCTTGAGGCTTCGCTTGCCCAAACGAAGAAAATCCACCGCGAACTTGACCCGGTGCAGGCCACAAGCGCGCAGGTAAACGAAGCTGCCACACTTGCCAAGCTGGAAGTGGCAACGCTGACCGAACGCGAGCTGTATGCTTCGCGCATGCTTACCACGCGCCAGCGCGATATAGCTGCACTTGAGGCTGCCGCCGAGGCAATCGCGAAAAGCAGCACCACCAACGCGCGTGCGCAGCTGTGCATCGACCCTTTATTGGCGCTGCTCGAACAGCTGCGGCAATCCGCAAGCCGCTGGACACAGCGCCTGGAAGCCGAAACGCTCAACGCGCAAAGCGCTTCGGCAGGGCTGCATACTTCCTTGGACGGCGCGCGTCAGAC
>JAVWGW010000280.1:0-1024 GCA_036640375.1 Raoultibacter sp.
CCTCTTACCTTTGTTGTCTCTGGCGCTGATGGCGCACGCTGTTCCTTTAACGTCTGCAAATACCATAATTTATTAGGTGAAAAAAATCTGCAATTTGTCATGAACAGTAAATCCAGCGACATGAACGACAATAAAATGGCATTCCCGAGGTACTATTTGCCCAAAAATCGCGCTTCGGTAGCAAGGGGAAAACCAAATCCTTCACTGCGTTCAGGGATGATATAGGCTCATATGACCGATGACCTGTCAAGAAGAAAATAGGAGTCCAACCCGCCCTTGTAATGGCTGGTTGGACTCCCGCTTCCACCCGCATCCTGCCGCCAGACGTGTTTCCAACGTCAAGCACAGTGATCAATCTCATATCCGCGTGTCGCTCCCGAGTCCGAGAACTCGGGTTGGTTGCCGCATTAGGATGCCTTCGGCTGGACGGTTACACCTCGTAGATCTTAAATGATTCTAGAAACGCACGCAGCCCTCTCGAGCCGTGCATAGCCTAATCGTGTATCGTCCCGGCGCCATCGGCGGCAGTTTGCATCATGGAAGGCACTATGTCGAGGCGGGTCTCCCCGCCAGGAGCATCTTGTCTACGCAGGCAACACCGCAATCCAGTAGATCCATTCAGCGAGCTCGCGCGCGACGGCTACCTTCGCCTTGTTCGGCGAAAGCCCGCGCTTCTTCAATGCTGCTCTTCGCTTCTTTAGGCGGTTCGCACACTTCTCCGCCTTGGCACGAACGACTTCAGGAATCGAGACATCCTCGCTTTTCACGACTTTAAACGGCCTGGAGTAGCAACCTGCGGCCTCCACGAGAATGCGGCGTAGATGGGAGTTGCCCTGCTTGGCTATCGCGCCCCTAGCGATCTTCTTGCCGCTTGAGCTCTCCGAGGGAACGAGTCCGACGAAGCTTGCGAAGGCTGCGCCGTTGCGGAAGCGCTCAAAGCCGTAGACCTCGCAGGTCAAGGAAAACGCCGCGACCTTGCCGATGCCGTGTATGCAGATGAAGCGCGCCATACGGGATGCGAGCT
>JAVWGW010000281.1:0-1017 GCA_036640375.1 Raoultibacter sp.
CCAACAAGCTTTCTTTGTATGGGGAAAATTCACCCTATGTTAAAGATTCCTGGGTGATTGTTGGCCTTGACACGCGCCAGGCCTTGTTTTCTTCCGCGCAATGGCTCAGCCGAAGCCTTTTGCTGTCGTTTGCTGCTTCGGTGGTTGTGGGGCTGGCCTTTGCCGTATTGATGGGTGTGGTGCTGACGGCGAGGTTCTCTTCTTTTATGCAGCAGGTGCGCAATCGTCGACCCAATGGGGAAGTGGAATTTAGCCCCACAAAGGTTTTGGAATTGGATGAACTGGCCGGTGCTATCGAGGCGCTTTCTGCCGATGTGGCTTCAAGTGCTTCGCGCTTAGGGCAGATCATGTCGCTTTCCAATCGTCGTATTGGGGCGTTTGAATACGACATGAACACCAAAGCTATTTTTTATGCGGGATCCTTTTTTGAGCTGCTGGGCGTTGATGATTTTCCTGATTTTCCGGCGGATATAGATCGGGCCTGCATGGACGCGGGCACCCTGGATGCGGCTTCGCTCAAGCGGCTGCTTGAAGCCTACGGGTCTTTCATGCAGCCTTCCGCCGACAGAGCTTCAACGTGGATTATCGACATTCCCCATACCCAACGTATCGTGCGCTTTTGCCTGACCGATGGTGAAGAGGCGCGCCATGTATTTGGCCTGCTGGAAGATGTGACCGAGGAAGTGAGTGCGCGTCGTCGCATCGAGCACGAACGCGACCACGACATTTTGACGGGCCTTCTAAACAGACGGGCCTTTGAGCGTTCGGCCGAAGAGTTATTGGAACAAGCGCACTGCAAGAATCTTTCTGCGATGATGTTCATGCTTGATCTGGACGGTCTTAAGTTCATTAACGATTCCTATGGCCACGATTGGGGCGATGGTTATATCAGGCGTGCAGGGGAACTTATTTACGCAGCGGTGGGCTCGTTGGGGTTGGCGTCGCGCATTTCAGGCGATGAGTTTTTGGTTCTTGTTGCCGGCTCACAAGAGCTTGTCGCGCAGGTGGCGGCAGATC
>JAVWGW010000282.1:0-1012 GCA_036640375.1 Raoultibacter sp.
ATTGAGGATGTGCCCTTAGAAGCGGCGGCTAAAACCGAGCCTTTGGCCGACCCCTTCCTTACGGCACGCATGCCCAAGCTTGATGCTGCCACAGGGGAAGTGCTGCACCCGGCAAGCGACTCCCAAAAAAATTACGTGCAGCAAAGCGTGGCGCCCAAAGCGTGGACGACACCTAAAGTGCTGCTGCTGGTAGCGCTGATTATTGTGGCTGTAGCGCTGTTCTTTTTCGCAAGTCAGCTGCTGCTTTCAAACTTTGCACGCATCGGTGGGGAAGCGGCGCAGGTCGCAGCTTCGGTGCAGGAAAAAACGCCACCGGCACAAGCGCCTTCTTCTGCAGAAAAGGTCCCGCCCAAAGAGACGCCAGATACCGCTGTTGCCTTGGATGAAATCTATTCCGAAATGAATATCGCCTACGCCAACGTGGCCGATTACAATGAGCAAATCGACGATATCGTAGCGGATTTCAACAGTTGGTATCTAGCCAGCGATGCCGGCGTACGCAAGGATGCGGCTGCGCGCTGCGCCAAGCTGAAGGCAAAAATCGTGGATGCCCGCGCGGATTTTAGCGCCCACGTTGCGGCGGCCGGGTGTGTGCAAGGGACAAGCTACTACGAACAAACCCAGCGCATCGACCATCTGTTTTCCCTGTTGGACGGCCGTGTTTCGGCCATAGATGCCGCCTGGGTGATCGATATAAGCTATGGGGATCCCGCCGCACATGAGGCAGAAATTTTAGCGCCTATCGCAAGCGCCAACGTCGCCGGCAAATCGAAATACTTGAGCGAATTTGAAAAACTATATCCCCAAGATAAACCAAAAAAACTGCACTAAGGGTAGGGGCGCACATGGCTGAGCAAGTAAAAAGAGTAAGTTGGAAAGGTGGCAGCATTTCTGATCGCACCACCTGTCTTGTGGCGGATAATCCGTCGCCCATGACGTTTACGGGTACGAACACCTGGATTGTTGCCGAGCCGGGCAGCGGTGCGTGCGTTGTTGTCGACCCGGGGCCCGA
>JAVWGW010000283.1:0-1000 GCA_036640375.1 Raoultibacter sp.
GTATCGATTAGCCAATCGAGAGGATCGCACATGCGGTCGACAACGAAGAGCTGATGAAATTCATCGGTCACACCATAGAGGCTCGCGCATACGATCGCGAGCAAACAAGCTTTTGAGAGGGACATATGACAGCGAAGAGCATTGGCCCACAAAATACCAAAAACCGCATATTCGCAAAAGTGAGCCATCGACGAAAGCACATCGACGCCGGGGCCCAAAAGGTCAAGCTGAATGGACTGCATCCATCGATAGATGCCAGAAAAGACACCAAGCCCCTGATTGAGGCCATCGCCGGTATTCGACGACATAAAAAAGATGAACAGCGCCCAAGCAACGACCAGCACCCAGCTAATGATTACAAAATGTGTCGTATGAGTTTTCTGCCGCATAAACGTCTTATTCATAAAGCCCCTATTTGAGGATAGCTGTCATCTATTCATACATTTCTCTTCTATGGCCTATTTCGATAGCCAGTACGATAAGCTCATCGTCAAGGGTTTCGCAAAGAATGACCTCCAAAATTGTG
Organism: Raoultibacter sp.; assembly: GCA_036640375.1. GTDB lineage: Bacteria > Actinomycetota > Coriobacteriia > Coriobacteriales > Eggerthellaceae > JAVWGW01. The sequence continues at coordinate 527 of JAVWGW010000283.1, forward strand.
TGTAAGACATTGTGCACAACTATACACCCAAAGGGCGCAAACTAGGCAGCATGCACCTCAAGCTGGGGTGCGCTCGGGTCTGCAATTTAAGCTGCAATTAAGCGTTTCAAGACAAAAGACCAATCCAGGCGTATTTTGTTGCATTTGTCTGAAATGATTGTACAATTGCAACATGACTTATGCAGACCACATAGCCACCCTTAACGAGCTTTCCGCTGCAGAAGGCATCTTTACCACTGCCCAAGCGCTGCGTATGGGCATTGGGCGCAATGCGCTTTCAAATGGCTGTTCAAGCGGAAGAATTGAACGTATTGTGCAGGGTGCCTACCGTCTTGCGGGATCTAAAGAAACCCACTACGACGAGCTTATTGCTATCTGGAAGCTTACCTCCCCCGCAAAGATGTCCCACGAAAGAATAAAGCCTTCCGCCTGGGATGGAATTGCAGTTGGCGGAACAACAGCTGCACATATCCT
>JAVWGW010000284.1:0-999 GCA_036640375.1 Raoultibacter sp.
GTGGTGGGGGTCGCTTGTCGTGCTTGATCAAGCTTATAATCAGGCATACTACTTCCTTCACAGGTTGCTTTAGTTTTCCTAAAACCGAGTATAGGTTTTTCTTACCCCCACCACCCAGAAAGTATCCGCTTCGTTGTCCCCAGGTAATCAACCGGTAAGAATCACGCTTGCGGCACGGGCAAGCACCTGTCCTTTTTGTTGTTGATTCAACTTGTGAATCTACCTGCATGTGAAACAGAGATACTGCTGCACGTTTTGGATACATTTGGTTGACGTTGTGCTCTATTAGGTATATTTTGTATCTATTAGAAACCTCTATTGAAGGAGGCTATTATGCCAACTGCAACATTCAACATCCGCATGGATGAGAACCTTAAAAAGAACGTCGATGAGGTGTCTAAAAGCCTCGGGCTAACACCTGCAGCAGCCTTCAATGTCTTCGCTCGCCAGTTCGTAGCACATCGCGGCTTCCCCTTTGCGGTCGTGGCTCCAACCCCCACCGAACGTGAATTTGCCGAAGAAATGGATCGCATCCATCTTTCCATGACAGACGGACGCGCACACGAGCATGAGTTGATCGAGGCAAAATAGAAAGGACGACGGTTCGCTATCGATTGTTTCGTGCAGGGGGCACTACCGCTAAGCACGCCTTAAAGAGACAAGTCCAGAGGCTTGAAGTTGGCTTTCAAATTGGGATACTATGTTAGCTAAAACTTGCCAAATTGGGCTGTTTCGGCTATTATGTTAGCTATGTTTAATCTTTCACTTATACAAAAAACACCGCCCGAAATTGCAGGGGGATTGGCGCAAAATGTTCGTGCGCGTCGTAAGGAAGCGCATCTTTCGCAGCTTGCCCTGGCCAAAAAATCGGGGGTCAGCCTAGGGTCGCTGAAACGCTTTGAATCAACCGGGGAAATCTCGCTGTTCTCGCTGCTTAAAATTGCCATCGCCCTCGATTGCGAAGATGATTTCACCCAGCTTTTCGCCCGCAAACACTAC
>JAVWGW010000285.1:0-993 GCA_036640375.1 Raoultibacter sp.
GTTGCCGTGTCCCAATATTCAGGGTTGGCTTCCAGGCGCACGCTGTCGCTCTTTGTCCAGGAAACAAACTTGTAGGGGCCGGTGCCACAGGGCTTTTCGCCAATGTTGCCGTTGGCCGCCTTAAGTGCGGTCGGGGAAACAATGGGGGCAGCAAGTGCCATGGCCAGGTTTTTCAGGAACGGCGCAGATGCCGCACGCAGAGTAACCTTTACCGTGCTTTCGTCGATTGCCTCAATCGTTTTGACGCCGGTGCCCGATTCTTCTGAACCGAATACAAAGGTTGCATACGGCATGTCGGAAGTTAAGTTCGGCGCAAGCTGACGTTCGATGGATGCCTTGACCGCTTCGGCATTGAAATCGGTGCCGTCGTGGAATTTCACGCCCTTTTGCAGCATGAATGTATACACCAGGCCATCGGCTGAAATTTCAGGCAGACCGGTAGCCAGGCAGGGCGAAACCTTCGCGTCTTTTACGCCGTATTGATACAGGCCTTCATAGATGTTGCAAGAAACCTTGGCAGATTCGCCGTCATCAAAAAACGCCGGATCGAGCGAACGGGGGTCGGCACCCTGACCGTATACGATCGTTTCTGCCACGCCGCCTGCTGCCGGAGCGCTGCCGCCCGAAGTAGAACCGCCGCCGCTGCAGCCTGCCAGGCCGAATAAACCAAACCCGGCCGTTGCGACACCCAGCATTTCGATGAACTGGCGTCTGCTAAATGCGTTGCCACTTTCTTCCATGTTTGTATCCTTTCCTTCCCTTACCTCGCGCGTGCGAGGCCCCCACGTACTATTAATGTATGTGCTGCGCCGCTTGCCCGCAACACGCTTATGTGCGCTTCCGCTTACCCGAAACACTCTGGTACAGTATAGTGCAGTTCACAAGAATTCACTTTACAAGCGCGTAACGTAGGTTTTCGTCCCCTTTTTTTCTATTAGCGGCGCCCTTTGACCGAAAAAACCCCGCTTTCGCAGGGTTTTACTTCAAGCAACT
>JAVWGW010000286.1:0-988 GCA_036640375.1 Raoultibacter sp.
GAATGCCCCTTTGAAGCCGCCCGCCAAGGCGTGTTCCCCAAGGCCTTCGCCAAGATGAACAAAAATGGCGCACCGATTGTAACGCTGCTGATCAGCGCGGCAATCATGCAGCTGTTCTTGATCATATCGGTGTTTGCGGCGTCAACTTACCAGTTCTTCTATGCCTGCGCCGTCAGCACGATTTTGATCCCCTACGTGTGTTCGGCCGCGTATTACATGAAGGTCGCCTGGAAGCGCGAAGGCTTGACCGAAGCCAAAGACATCATGAAGGCGCGCATCTTCGGCACCGTCGGCTTTATTTACACCATCTTCTTGGTGTGGGCAGCTGGCCTGGTCGGCGTTATGATTACCACCATCTTGTTCGCCCCCGGCATCATCGTGTATGTGATGGGCCAGCGCGAACGCAAGATGCCGATTTTGCCCTCGCTGGCTGACAAGATAATCGCCGCCGTCATCGTAGCGCTCATGATTTTGTCAATCATCCTCATGGCAACCGGTGTGATCAGCGTTTTCTAGCCCCACAAGCACACCTGCCACCACCCTCGCACCGCGCCCCACCAGTCAGGGGCGCGGTGCTTTTTTGCCTACAAGTGATACAAGCTGTTTTATTTTTCGCTTTCGGCGAGCGCGCCGCAGCGATAGGCTTCCAGCAGCTTTTCCAGGTTGGCGATTTGCTGTTTGAGCACGGTGCCCGTGTCGGTGTCGGCAACAAGCGTGCGCTTTTCCACGCGTTCGACAACGCGGCGGGAAGAATGTATGTCCAGTTCGCCCACAATGGCGGCGCGCGTAGATTCAAGCGGCTCGTGTGCGGCAAGAACGAAACCGGACGAGTTGGAAATGAGCGTGTAACCCGCAATGCCCGTGGTGGGCTGGTAGGCCTTTGAAAAACCGCCGTCGATGGTAAGCACGCGGCCGCCGCACTTGACTGGATCTTCGCCATCTTTCACCTTTACGGGCACATGTCCGCAGATGATGCGCGATGTTTCGG
>JAVWGW010000287.1:0-971 GCA_036640375.1 Raoultibacter sp.
AATAAAAATAGGATCTTCACCGCCTTTAAGCATACGTGCCATCCAATACAAGGTGGCATCGGGATCACTGCCCCGAATTGACTTAATAAAAGCCGACACCAAATCATAGTGCTGCTCACCCGATTTGTCATAACGGGCAATATTTTGCTGGGCAACCTTGACCACCATTGCATTGGTCACGATATTTTCAACGTCAGGCTCGAAGGTGCCCGCAATCAGTTCAATGAGATTCAAGGCTTTGCGGGCATCACCTGCGGCAAACTGCACCAGTGCTTCAAATTCTTCAATTTGAATATAACGCTCTTTTAAAAACGGATCGTTCTTAATCGCTTGCAGTAATAAAGTTTGAATCGCATCGGCATCGAGCGCATTTAAGGTATAGACCTGACAACGCGACAACAACGCACTGTTGACTTCAAAAGAAGGGTTTTCGGTGGTGGCACCAATGAGGGTAATTTTGCCTTTCTCCACAGCATTCAGTAGGGCATCTTGCTGCGATTTATTAAAACGATGAATTTCGTCAATAAACACCACAGGTGGCATTAAATCTCCGCCATCGGCAATGATCTCACGGAGCTCTTTAACCCCCGTATTGAGTGCAGATAAGCTGACAAAAGGTCGATCGATCGCTTGCGCCAACAGTAAAGCAATCGTGGTTTTACCTACACCTGGCGGCCCCCAAAAAATGATCGATGGCAAATGCCCTTGATCGATCATTTGGCGGAGCGGTGCCCGCTCACCCAATAAGTGATCCTGCCCAATAATTTCAGATAAATCACGCGGGCGTAAACGTTCAGGCAGTGGAATATTGCTATCGGACATAGGGCTAGGACTTATCATGCGTTCATCGAATGCTTATGTTATGGCAAATTCAGGCAAATGACACAAGCTTTTCATGCAATTTGATTGTGCTTTTATCGACTAGCGAACCCAACGCACAATATAGTCTTCGATGTCGTCATCCTGAATCT
>JAVWGW010000288.1:0-968 GCA_036640375.1 Raoultibacter sp.
GCAAGCATCGACTATTTGCTGAGCGGCACCATCCCCTACGAATTTCGCACCACCGTTGTGCGCGAACTGCACGATGCGGAAAGCCTGCGCGCGCTGGCATGTTGCCTGAAGGGTGCAAGCGCGTGGTACCTGCAAAGCTTCATCGATGCGGAAACGGTGCTTGCCGGACCGCAGGTGCTGCACCCCTACACCCCCGAAGAACTGCAAGCGCTGCTAGCACCCCTGCAAGCCATCATCGGCCCCACCCATCTGCGCGGCATGTAAGCCACACAGCAAGCAAGAGCCCCCGCAAACAACAAAACTACTGCGTAAACACACCCAGGCGGAAAGCCCCTCACCAGGTAATATTCTGCTCCTGCAAGCGTCCTGGAAAATAACTCAATGCTTTGAGTTATTTACTCAGTGTATTGAGTTATTATAAAAAAAGCAGAACCGCACCCTAGAGGAGGACTTATGTTTGAACGTCATCTTGTTGCCGAACTAGCAGAACGCCTACAGGAAGAACGTGACTTTATTCAAATTCTCGTAGGTCCCCGGCAGACGGGGAAGTCAACCGCCATCAGCCAAATGCTTGAGCATATCGATATGCCCTACCACCTTGTCGCCGCTGATGACCCTTCGCTCGGCAGCAGCGAATGGCTGGCAAGCGAATGGCGCCGCGCCCGCGCCCTCACAGAAGACGGAACGCGCGACGCCCTGTTTATTGTCGATGAAATTCAAAAAGTCCCCCACTGGGCGGCCATGGTAAAAAAAATGTGGGACGAAGACACGCGCAGCAAAATGTGCCTTAAAGTTCTTCTTACGGGTTCTTCTTCCCTTTTACTGCAAAAGGGAATGGAGGATTCCCTTTTGGGACGCTTTGAGGTCATATACAGTCTTCATTGGAACTATTCTGAATGCGCTCAAGCTTTCGGCTATTCACTTGAGGACTTCCTTTTCTACGGAGGTTACCCCGGCGCAGCAAAACG
>JAVWGW010000289.1:0-962 GCA_036640375.1 Raoultibacter sp.
AAGCCCCCGGTTGATCCTGCCGATCCGATTAACCCGCCCACCCCGCCGGCTGTTCCCGACAACGGTGGCAACAACAATGGCGGGGGTGGCACCACGATTGTGGAACGCACCAACACCGTATTTGTGCCCGCTGCACCGCAAGCTGCTGCTTTGGCTGCCCCAGAAACCCCGGCAACGTCAGCGGCCCCGGCAACCACCGCAACCAAAACAGAGGCTGCGCCTGCCAAGGCCGCCGCGGACAACGCTGCCCCGCAAGGCCAGTTGGAAAACCCCGCCTTGGGTGCCCAAGGGTTCGACGCGCAACATAGTCACCTCCCGCTAGCCTTGTTGCTGCTAGCTGTATGGCTGGTAGGCGGCTTCGCAGTAATCCGCCAACGCAAGCACGCACACGACGAAATCGAGGGAGCAAGCTACTAGGTTTCCCGCCCAGAGCCTAAATTCTTCGCATACGTCCAAAACAACAAACGCCCCTGCACCGTGAGGGGCGTTTTTGTCATTAAAACACCCCGGAAATGCCCTTTTGTTGTCGTTCATGTCGCTGGATTTGCTGTTCATGACAAATTGCAGATTTTTTTCACCTAATAATCTATGGTATTTGCAGGTATGTGATAAACAGTGCGCGCAAAAAACGCACGAGAAAATAGAGGCAAGGGACAACACTATAATGAAAATGAAGAAATCAAACAAAGGCCTGGCGCTGGTGCTAGCAGCCGTTTTGGCGCTAACCCCCATGGCTGGCTTCCCCATCCCCGCACTGGCAACAGGGGAGGCCGCTGCACCGAAAGCGGAAGCTCCTGCCATTGATGCCGCGGAGGTTCCCGCCACCGATGCCGGCGAAACCCCGCAGGTTGATGCCCCCGCCCCCGATGCGGATGCCACCCCAGGCACAATCCCAAGCACTCCCGCTCCACTGGATCCCACCGCCGACGACGCCCCCGCAGCCGATGCTCCCACCGCCGACG
>JAVWGW010000290.1:0-947 GCA_036640375.1 Raoultibacter sp.
GCTACGGCAAGCGCGCGGCTGCGTTTGGCTGCCTTGGTTTCACGGGGCATGTGCTTCTCCTTTGGGCGTGCACCTCTGTTCTCGTGCGTAAATTTGTAGTGTAGTACACTGGTGGGCGCTTCTTATTGCTTTTGCGCGAATCGAATACAAAGTGCATGCCGCCGTGCACCGGGACAAGGAAATGAAATGCTGATAGATGCCTTAACCTATACGCTAGAAAAATCGGGCGCGCTCGATGAAGTGTGGTCCAAGCTTGATGCCGGCGGCGATGCTTGCGTAGGCGTGGCCGCTTCGGCGCGGCCGTTTTTGCTTGCTGCGCGGTTTGCGCGCAGGCCGCAGACTACCTTGGTAGTGGTGGCGGGCGAAGAAGCGGCGCAGCTGTTCGCCCGAAATTTGGCCGCCTACGTGGGCGAAGAACGCGTGCTTTCGTTTCCCGAACGCAGCGATTATCCCTTTGCGCCCAAGCCGGCCGATTTTTACCAGGTGGCGCGTCGCATGGAGGCGCTGCATGCCCTGGCCACCGAACAGCCTTGCCTGGTGGTGGCTTCGGCACGTGCCATGTTGCGCACGCTGCCGCCCCTGTCTTCTCATGCCGCCCAGCCGTTTGTGTGCGTGGCGGGCATGAATGTTGCCGAAATGGGCAATAAGGGTGTGGAAGATTTTGAGAGTATTGCTGCAGCCTTAGAAGCTCGTGGCTACCAAAACACCGGCGAGTTGGACGGCCCGGGCACGTTTTGTGTGCGCGGGGGCACAATAGATGTGTTTCCCGGCAATCTGGTGTATCCGGTGCGGCTTGATTTCTTCGGCGACGAACTAGAAGAAATGCGCCGCATCGTCCCTTCGACGGGGCAGACCATCGCCACGCTTAAGCGTGTGGAAATTTTCCCCGTGCAAGAATTTATTTTGACGAAGACGGGCATTGCGCGCGTGCGCAAGCAGCTGATGCG
>JAVWGW010000291.1:0-923 GCA_036640375.1 Raoultibacter sp.
GCAAACATTCCCGCAACAGCAATTCCCATGCCACAAAAGATTGTCACCAGCACCGCCATCGACTGTTTGGCCGCCTGGTATTCACTGGTCCAATCGTATTTAGGGAAGCGCGCATCGACCGCCAAGCCCAGCGCCGCCACAAACACACCCATGGAAGCGGGCACCACAAACAAGGCAATGGCCTGCTCAAACGATGCCTTAGTGGCAAAGGTGAGCAGCGCGCCTGCCACAAACGCAGCCCCACACGTGATGCTCACGTTAACGGCGAGCTTCGCCCCAAGCACCACGCGGGGCGCCACCGGGGCCGAGCACATCAGCCACCGACTGCCGCCCTCAAGCGATACGGAAGCAGCCGTGGTTGAAGAAAGGCCTATGAACAGCGCGCATATCCAGGGAATAAGCGCGTGGATCGGCGGCAGCACTTCTGGGGGAATGCCCACCAACGCCGTTTCCAGCAGCTTGTTTATATCGAAAAAGCAAGCCGCCAGCGCCGCAATCACCAGCATAACGACGCCGATGCACGAATTAAGCAAATAGACCGGTGTTGACGTCAGGCGGCGCAGTTCTTTTCGGAACAGCGCACCACCAGGACGCCCACCGCGCGCCAAGGCGCGTTTGCCCGCCGGAGTTTCAAACGAATAGGCGGTATGCACCGATCCTGCCATCAAAGCAGAATTGATGCGTGGGAAAAACCGTGCAAAAACAAGCACGAACAGGGTGAGGGAAAGCAGGGATGCGACAAGAAATAGCACAAACGCACCCCCGTCATCCGCGACGATCCCCTGCGCCGCCCACAGTGCAGGCGGATAGATGCCCCCTATAGAACCTGAAAGTATACCGCCCAGATTGGCCAAATTTTCCAACTTATTGCCCGAAATCGAGCCTTCCGGCATCGCAAATGAAAGCGCGAAAATTCCCAAAAC
>JAVWGW010000292.1:0-923 GCA_036640375.1 Raoultibacter sp.
ATGAAGCTGACGCTTGCCTGCGCGCTTGCGCACACCCCCGACCTGCTTATCTTAGACGAAGCGACCGCAGGGCTTGACCCCTTAGCGCGCGAAGAGGTGCTGGGCATCCTGCGCGCTTTCATGAACGATGCAAGCCACGGCATCTTAATGAGCACGCACATCACTTCCGACTTGGAAAAAATCGCCGACTATATCGTCTGCATCGACAAGGGCCGCATCGTGTTTTCCGTGGAAAAAGACACCATCACCGATACGGCAGGCATCGCTCGCTGTCGCGCCGCCGACTTTGAAACCCTGGCCAACAGCGGCTTTTTTGCGCCGGGCAGCTTGCGCTTTTTGCAGCACGAATACGGTATCGATGTTTTGATTGAAAACCGCTTTGCCGCAAGCGAACGCTTCAAAACCATCACGCTGGACAAGGCGTCTATCGAAGATTATATGACCCTGATGTTGAAAGGGGGCACCCGATGAAAGCCATGATAGTATCCGATTTCCTCAGCGTTAAAAGCTATATTTTGTCGCAAAGCCTTGTGGGTATCGTGGTAGGGATTTTTGTCAGCGCTTCTATGGGCAATGTGTATATGGTGGCACCCATGCTTGCCGCCATGATTCCCTTTTCCCTGATTTTCACCGTGCTTGCCTACGACGAACGCAATGGCTGGCAAGAATTCCGTCTGACTCTGCCCCTTTCCCGTACGCAGGTTATCGCGGGACGCTACGGCAGCTATCTGGTCTTTACGGGCATCGGCCTGGGCGTTGTCGCCCTGGCACTGGGCATCATCGTTGCCCTGGCCTCCCTTTTCCCTGCGTTCACTATCAACGAACCCATCGGGAATCTGCTTGTCAATTTCAGCTGGCCAACCTTGGTGTTCTCACTTGCTGTTGCCCTGTCGGTGATGACGCTTCTTGCAGGCATAATCTTG
>JAVWGW010000293.1:0-919 GCA_036640375.1 Raoultibacter sp.
ATTCTGATGGCGTATCAGAAATATTGTGGTGCGTTACTGTTTTTTCATCCAGTATATTTTACTGGCAAAATATCCGACTGCGAGTAAAATTACACACCTGCCCGCCCATTGCTTCAGGTAGCTGCTCATGAGTAAACCGTTCAAACTAAATTCCGCTTTTAAACCCTCTGGCGATCAGCCTGAGGCTATTCGCCGTCTGGAAGAAGGTCTGGAGGATGGTCTGGCGCATCAGACGTTGCTGGGGGTGACGGGCTCGGGGAAAACATTCACCATCGCGAACGTGATTGCGGACCTACAGCGCCCTACCATGGTGCTGGCCCCCAATAAGACGCTTGCCGCGCAGTTGTACGGTGAGATGAAAGAGTTCTTCCCGGATAACGCAGTGGAGTATTTCGTCTCCTACTACGACTATTATCAGCCGGAAGCCTACGTACCGAGTTCTGACACTTTCATCGAGAAGGATGCCTCGGTTAACGAACATATTGAGCAGATGCGTCTGTCGGCGACGAAAGCGCTGCTGGAACGTCGGGATGTCGTCGTCGTCGCGTCAGTTTCCGCTATCTATGGTTTGGGCGACCCGGATCTGTATCTGAAAATGATGCTGCACCTGACGGTGGGGATGATTATCGACCAGCGTGCGATCCTGCGCCGCCTGGCGGAACTGCAATATACCCGCAACGATCAGGCATTTCAGCGCGGAACCTTCCGCGTGCGTGGTGAAGTGATCGATATTTTCCCGGCTGAATCCGACGACATCGCGTTGCGCGTGGAACTGTTTGATGAAGAGGTCGAACGTTTATCGCTGTTTGACCCGCTTACCGGGCAGGTTGAGTCCACGATTTCGCGCTACACCATCTATCCTAAAACGCACTACGTGACGCCGCGCGAACGCATCGTGCAGGCGATGGAAGAAATCAAA
>JAVWGW010000294.1:0-911 GCA_036640375.1 Raoultibacter sp.
ATGGAATTTGAGTGATCGCATGTCTTGATTTACCTGCGGCTACTTGAATAGAGGGAGTAGATTCGAAGAGATAGTTTCGAATCACACAACACAAGGAGGATTAATATGAGCCAAATTTCTCGTCGTAATTTTCTTGCCGGATCGGCCGTTGCTGCTTTAGGGGGTACTTTGGCGCTTGCCGGGTGTGCTCCCGCGGGTGGCGGCAAAGGTGGATCGGCAGCAGCAGGATCCGATGGTGCCTGGATTGGTAATGGTATGGGCAAGCATGGCACCATGCAGATGAGTCGCGTGAAACAAAAGGCATGGGCGATGTAGCTATCAATCAGCTTTCGCAGCTTATCGTTGACAACCAGACGCTTAATGTTGACACCGTTTCGGGCGCAACGCTTTCCAGCATGGCGTTTTTGGCAGCCGTGGGTGAGGCGCTGGATGCGTCGGGAGCAAAAGCTTCCGAATGGAAAAAGCGCGACCACGTCACTCTCGCTCTTCCCGAAGATATGCCTAAGACGGCCGACGTTATCGTGGTTGGTGCAGGTGGTGCTGGTTTTGCGGCAGCCATTACCGCAGCTCGTGCAGGTAAAAAGGTTATTTTGTTGGAAAAGATGGGCGTTGTTGGTGGTGACACCTCGCTTTCTGGTGGCGAAATGGCTGTGCCGGGTAATTGGATTCAGCAAAAAGAGGGCGTTGCGGATAGCGCCGAGGCGCTGGCGGCAGATATGCTGAAAGGGGGCGACAATAAAGGCGATCCAGATTTGGTGAAGGTTATTGCGGAAGGCACGTTTGATAGTGCCCAGTGGCTTACCTATGAAGGCGGCGTTGCGTGGGAGCACAACTGTCTTTTCTTTGGTGGGCATTCGGTCAAACGCTCAATTATACCGATGGGCCATACCGGTAGCGAAATGATTACTAAA
>JAVWGW010000295.1:0-902 GCA_036640375.1 Raoultibacter sp.
CGGCAGGAGGTAATCCTGTGCCGAGCATAGACGCCCTCGCCGATCGTCTGTCGACCTACCTCGGTGCCGACCAGGTCAACCTGGTCCGCCGGGCGTACTTCTACGCCGAACAAGCCCACGATGGCCAGCGCCGTCGTAGTGGTGAGCCTTACGTCACGCATCCGCTGGCGGTGGCCAGCATCCTTGCCGACATGCACATGGACCATCAGAGCCTGATGGCGGCCATGCTGCATGACGTGATCGAAGACACCGGTATCGCCAAGGAAGCCCTCAGCTCGCAATTTGGCGAGACCGTGGCCGAACTGGTCGATGGGGTCAGCAAGCTGACCCAGATGAACTTCGAGACCAAGGCCGAGGCGCAGGCCGAGAACTTCCAGAAGATGGCCATGGCCATGGCCCGCGATATCCGCGTGATCCTGGTCAAGCTGGCCGACCGCCTGCACAACATGCGCACGCTGGAAGTGCTGTCTGGCGAAAAACGCCGGCGCATCGCCAAGGAAACCCTCGAAATCTACGCCCCCATCGCCAACCGCCTGGGCATGCACAGTGTGCGCGTGGAATTCGAAGACCTCGGCTTCAAGGCCATGCACCCGATGCGCTCGTCGCTGATTCACCGGGCGGTCAAGAGCGCCCGCGGCAACCGCAAAGAGATCGTCGCCAAGATCGAGCACTCGCTGGCCAACTGCCTGGCTGCCGATGGTATCGAGGGCGAGGTCAGCGGCCGGCAGAAACACCTCTACGGCATCTACAAGAAGATGCGCGGCAAACGCCGGGCCTTCAACGAGATCATGGACGTCTACGCGTTCCGCATCATCGTCGACAAGGTCGACACCTGCTACCGCGTGCTCGGCGCCGTGCATAACCTGTACAAGCCGCTGCCGGGGCGCTTCAAGGATTACATC
>JAVWGW010000296.1:0-896 GCA_036640375.1 Raoultibacter sp.
TTAGAAGCGCGTGCATCGTCCAAATCGTCAAACACGTCGGCCTGGTATTCGTCTTCCATTTCGGAAATGGCATCGCCGGCCTGGGCATCATCGAGGTGCTGAAACACGTTTTGGCGCTGCTGTGGGTCAAGCTGTTCCAAAATGTCGGCCACGTCGGCGGGGTGCAGTTCGTCCAAACGCTTATGAGAAACAGAAAGTTGCACATCGGAAAGGTCGCGGTCGAGCAAATCCATATAGTTCCAGGCGATAATTTGTTCGTTGATCTTTTTGCCAAAGGCCTTGGCCACGGCGCATACGGCCGTTTCAAGCCAGGGGGCAAGCCCGCGCAAGATGCCACGGAAGCCCACTTCAGCGCCCAGAAGGCGCAGTTGGCTACCCGAAGCGGAAAGCTTCAAATCGTTGACGCGCACCACTTTCATGCCCTGCGTATCGACAATCTGACGGTTCAGCAAATCGCGCGCAAGCAAAACTTCGTCAGGTTGCAGATAGCTAAAGCGGATGGCGGAAGCGTCAACTTGCAGCGTGATGCCTTCGTCTTCGTCGAAATCTTCAACATACTTGCGCCATGAAATCATGAAGGGTGTTTTGCCCGGCCCGCGAAACGCAAGACTGGTAATGCGGGGGAAGACCTCGCCCGTAGAAATGGCCAGATCAGAAATGGTGCCGATTTTTTCGCCGGTGGCATCAATAACCGGCTTGCCCAGTAGTGCGGAAAGATAAAGCATGGTGGATTCCCTTTTCGTTTTCCCTTGAAAGCGACAGCGATTATAAGGTGCAAAAACGCAAGCCGAAGCCGCGTAGGTGTAAAATCTGTGTCAATACCGAGGGTGATGTGCCGCAGTCGTGTGCCCCGACCGCCGCAAAGGAAGCCGAGGACTAGTTACTGTGAGGTTTCG
>JAVWGW010000297.1:0-887 GCA_036640375.1 Raoultibacter sp.
AGTATGACCAAGGGGGCGGCCACACATAAAAGGGCAAGCTCTATATTGCGTCGCGTCACGTGAGCACCTTACCCTTCTGTTTTCGGGGCAGCGGCGGGCTCGGCGCCGGCGGCATCCGGCGCACCTGCACCAGCGTCTTCACCGGTGGGTGTATTGCCTGATGCCCTGTCGATTTCGGAGCGATACTCTGCAACCAGCTTGTGGGCGGCTTCCAAGTTGTCAGCGCGGATGCCGCCTTGTAGGCGGTTGGCAGTACCGGGCTGTAGCTTTTCCACTTTTATATCGGTGGCGTTATCAAGTTGGGAAAGGGGTGCGCCAAATAGTTCGCCGGGCACACCGCGATACACGCTGACGGTGCCATTTTCGGCGATGAGATAGGCGGAATTGCTTGCGTAGGCATACAGGCCTATTCCCGTTGCAAGCAGCGCGCCAACAAGAACCAGCGCGATAAAAACCATAAGCCTGCGCGATTTGCGCGTGTAGCGACGCTGCCGCTTTTCGCTGTGGCCGGTCACGTCGACGATAATTACGGTGATGTTGTCGTGACCCCCTGCGTCGATAGCTTCGTTGACCAGCGAACTTGCGCATCGTTGTGGGTCGCGGGTGCGTGCTGTTACCGCTTCAATTTGGTCATCTTCCAGCATGGCTGAAAGGCCGTCGGAACACAGCAGTAAGCGATCGCCCGCTTCCACGTTAATTTCATAGAGGTCGGCCACCATGCGCGGGTCGCTGCCCAAGGCGCGCGTGATAACAGAGCGATTGGGGTGCACGCGCGCTTCTTCCGCCGTAAGCTGCCCCGCATCTATCATGTCGGCCATGAGGCTGTGGTCGCGGGTAAGCTGCTGCAGTTTTCCCTGATGAAGAAGGTAGGCGCGCGAATCGCCCAC
>JAVWGW010000298.1:0-883 GCA_036640375.1 Raoultibacter sp.
AGCGTCATTTTAAAAGGACCCTTAAACCCAGTAACATCCCTAAGCGCCACATCGTAGGAAAACAACAGCGTGTCGCCAGCGGCAAGCGCGCCCTCAAACAGCGCAGGAACAGGGCTGCCTGCCGCAAGGTCTGAAAGCACGATGCTCGGGTTTGTGCCCACGAACAGATTGCCCACAACCGCAGTTTTCTGCACGGTCTGTGAAGGGATCGTTGTCACCTTGCTACCCTCCACCGTGGCAACTTTTATTTCGGATACGGGCGGAAGCTTAGTGTTATCGGCAAATGCCTTGATCATGGCGTTGCCATAGGGCAGGTCGCCGTTGTCCGTGAAGGCGGGATTAGCCAAGGTCACCGCGGCGTCTGTCCAAACACCGCCATCAAGCAGATAGCTTTCCCCTGGATTGACAACCGCATTGCAAGCAATCGGTAGACCATTCTTTACCGCGCCTTCCTTTGTTACTCCTCTTTCAAAAGCGTAGTAATAGGTGTCGCCCGCCTTTATCTGTTCAACGACCGAAAACTTTTCTCCTGCGCGAATGTCGTAAGTTGTTTTCGCAGAGGCCAGCGGAACACGATGGTATCCTGCGAAATCAAAGGCGGCCTCGGTTATTCCTAAAAGTTCACCATCAACTGGGGATGTGGCCCCTGCATTCAGTTTGTACACCGAAATTGTAGCTTTCGTGCCCGCAACAGGAGTACTGACCGAAGCGGCCTTCAGCGTCTGATCGCTCTGTGCGGTGAACACGTTTGCGCTGCCGGCTCCCTTACTGTCGGTAAACGTTCCATCGATCATTGAAGCTTTGGCCAGGTAATCGTATTGATGCGTGATTCCGTAAGTCTCTGCATCGTTCGTGGCCAAATCGTAGGTGGCAGATTCCATGA
>JAVWGW010000299.1:0-879 GCA_036640375.1 Raoultibacter sp.
GTTCTGATAAGAGGATATTTTGGCTCCAAAGCAATGCACGCAGGAAGCGCCACCCCCGCATTCACCAGCCAGGCAAAATCATCGTTAAGGCGTTCGTAGGTAGCGCCATTTTTGACCGACTTCATCATAAAACGCTTGTTTTCCTTGGCTAGTTGCGCAGGCATGGCATCAAAAATCGTTCTGATCTGTAATTTTCGTCCCAGGGAATATTTGACAATATCAAAACGGTACTGTTCAACAATATCGAGCGCACTGTTGCGAGAAACACCGAAATCAAGGTGCGTTTCTATAAATCGCTGAATAACTTCGGGCATTCCGCCGACTGCAATGTAGCGCCTGAACAGCGCAATCAAACGAGTGTGCAAAGATTGCTCAAGCGGTGTTTTTGCATTGTAGTGCGCAACCACTTCTTCAATGATGGAATCGGGAACGCCAAAGGCCCAGCAAAATTCCTCAAAATCGAGGGGGTACATGCGCTCAATATGCGCGTACCCTACAGGAAATGAAGTGATGCCCTCAAGTGCTGTGCCCAGCAAGGATCCAGAAAGAACGAGGTCGAAACGGCCGTCATCCAAAAGAAACTTGGAAAGAGTGATCACATCGCTTGCTGCCTGCACCTCATCGAAAAAGACGAGTGTTCCTGGTTCAAGTTCGTGTTCGGCCAGAAGAGAAAGACGAGAAACCAGCTCTTGCGCGCTATCCGCGCCAGAAAGAAAAGCCCCATTTTTTTTATCTTCTAAAAAGTTCACCTCAACAAAAAAGGGATAGTTTGCCTTTGCAAATGCACGGATAAGAAAGGTTTTCCCCGTCTGGCGAGCCCCCATCAAAATGAAAACTTTTCTTTTCGGAGTAGCTTTCCAGGCAGACATCTTTTTGTAC
>JAVWGW010000300.1:0-877 GCA_036640375.1 Raoultibacter sp.
TTGCGTGAGTGCTTCAAGCGGTTTTATTTCGCCATCGAGAATGCGCCGCGAACTGCGCTGTGAAAGCGTAAGTCCGAGCGTAGCTGCAATGTGAGTGAACTCTGCAGGGTCGGCGGCGCAGCACAGGCGCTTTACCAGGGAAACCTCTTCAATGTCAGTTAAAAAAGCACGCTGCCCCTGCGAGGTGGTCGCCTGACCATAGGCCAGCAGCGTGGCGGCAATTTCTGTGGAAGACCCCTGGTAAAGCGTGCAGGTATCCTGTTCTTCCAAGGCGAATTCGACAGCACAACGATTGATATTGCGCGGCCCGCGCACATTGAGGTTACCCCCTTCATCAAAAGAGAGAGAAGGCAAAGACGATTGATCGGTTTTTTCCGGCAAGGTGCGCGTATTGCTGAGCACAAAAAAAGCGCTGCCCTGCCCTTTGCCTGATGAAACAACCTGCGCGCATTCTGTGTTTGACCGAATGGAAAAAAGAGCCATGCCGCGCCCGTGTACGCCCCAGCGATCCATGTGCACACTATCAAGCTTTGAAGTGACGCGCGGTTCAAAAACGTGTTGCTGCATCGAAGCCGGTATGCCCGCACCATCATCAATCATAGTGATAAGCCGTTTATCCCCTTCACGGCTTGTTGCAAAAAAAATGCTGCGTGCCCCCGCGTCTCGGGCGTTGCGCAGCATTTCAATAACAATATCTTCTGTTGAGCGAATATCGTGACGGGCTTGGCGGCGTTCTGCTTCGGAAGACCGCAGGCGAACGTAGCCTTCCCCCAGATCATCTTCAACGCGCAGATGGCTAGCAGCGCCCGCCTCTTCAATAAAGCCTGTCAAATCCTGCGCCTTGTTATTTGGCGTAGTCAACCGCTCGGCTTTCACG
>JAVWGW010000301.1:0-580 GCA_036640375.1 Raoultibacter sp.
GATCTTGAAAAAGGTCGAACTCCTGCTTCAAGTAGGGGTACTTTTTCATAGTGCGGGTGTAGTCGGCCTTAAAGGTTGGCTCCACTTTGATTTGGTGCATGGCTAATCTTCATCGAGAAACGAGGTGAGTTCATCAACCGTGTCAAACGTGCGGGCATCGTCGGGGATAAGACCTAATACCAAACTTTATTGTGATGCTATTTGACACCAGAGTGATTTATTTGCTATGCGCTGCGGCATAGCCTAGCTGGACTTCCCTACTTGCATCTTGATGTTGTCGTAGACCTTCCAGCACCAACGACAGAAATCGAATCATGGGATGGAGCTATAGCCATGCCCTTTAACGCCGCATCATTTAACGCAGGCGGCGCACTCCAGAAATTCTAAACAATGCGCGGAAGAGCCCCGAAGCACTTTGGAAGCTTGCTAACCTGAGGAAAATAAACGAGCAGAAATAGCCCACGGCGAGCGACTTCGATAGAGGGCGGGGTGGTGGCTTGCTGCTTTGACGTGAACACACCGCTAATAGAGTCTGTATCTTTTTTAACACAATAGCCGTATCCCTTAATCTTTTGATTGC
>JAVWGW010000301.1:590-877 GCA_036640375.1 Raoultibacter sp.
ACCACACCGAATTCATGTTGGGCACGGCCACCGGTACCGTAGTTGGATTCGCCACCAGGGCCGCAGATCGCGAAAGAGTCGGTGCGGGTAGGCTGGCACGACCGTTGCCACCAATACGTGCCAAACTTCAAGATCGGATTGTTTCCGTCGAAGATAGAGACGCCCGTAAAGAAGGCGTAAGGGGTTCCCTCGCCTCCAATCCAGGAATGGTCACTTTTCCATGGGTCGTTAGCTCCCATAAGCTCGTAGTGAGAAAGCAGAAAGAGTCTATCGGTCGTGTCAGACAT
>JAVWGW010000302.1:0-876 GCA_036640375.1 Raoultibacter sp.
AGCAAGCGCTTGCCGAATATCACCAGCATTTGGACGACGGCCCGATGCGCGATATGCGCATGTATCAGAAGCTGCCCGCGTTTCTCGATAACCCCCGCATGTTTACCGCCTATCCAGAAATGGTAGTGAATATCGCCCGCGACCTGTTTACCGTGGATGGTTCCGCGCCGGTTCCGATGCGTAAAACATTGCTGCGTCATGCGAAGAAAGTGGGCTTCATCAACCTGATGAAGGATGGCCTTAAAGGAGTGACCGTATTATGACTTCTCCCGTCAATGTGGACGTCAAACTGGGCGTCAATAAATTCAATGTCGATGAAGAAAGCCCGCACATCGTTCTGAAGACTCAGCCTGATAAACAGGTGCTGGAGGTGTTGATCAAAGCCTGTCCGGCCGGCTTGTACAAAAAGCAGGATGACGGCAGCGTGCGCTTTGATTACGCCGGTTGCCTGGAATGCGGCACCTGTCGAATTCTCGGACTCGATACGGCGCTGGAGAAATGGGAATACCCACGCGGCACCTTTGGCGTGGAATTCCGCTACGGCTAATAAGTACGAGGTTGTGCACCCGTAGGCCGGATCAGATGCGGTAGCATCGCCATCCGGCAATCATGTGGCGCCAATGCCGGATGGCGGCGTAAACGCCTTATCCGGCCTACAGATGACGCTTTGCCCGTGTTGAAACAGGACATCACCATGCAGCAGCCCAGGAACTTTGATGACATCAAATTCACCTCTATTCACCGCCGGATAATGCTGTGGGGAAGCGGTGGGCCGTTTCTGGATGGTTATGTGCTGGTAATGATTGGTGTGGCACTGGAGCAGCTCACACCGGCATTGAAGCTGGATGCAGAGTGGATTGGTTTGTTAGGTGCCGG
>JAVWGW010000303.1:0-848 GCA_036640375.1 Raoultibacter sp.
TATCGTTATTTTGCTGGCGCCCGTGCTGGTTGGCGCGATTGTGATTTCGGTGGTCTATGGGCAATCGGGTGCTCGCGTGATTAGGCACTTCAACGAAACCGACGACCTACTGTTCGATGATGATGCGCAGTGGAAGTTGGGCGTTTTCTACTGCAATGCGGCCGACCCAAACCTGTTTTTGCCCGAACGTTTCGGCATCGGTTGGACCTGTAATTTTGCCCGCCCCGCCGTTTGGGCGCTCATTATCGGGGGCGGAGTGCTTACCATAGGCTTCATCGTAGCCATCACGCTGATGGTGGGATGGTAGGGCGGGGCAGGGACAATTGGCTTAAAATTATTGCCAGATAATAGTTAAACTGGTAGGATTAGACAGCCAGATAACGATTATGGGTGAAGGGAAAGTGGCCTTTGTGAATCAGCTGATTGCGCAAAAGATACGGGATTTTTCTTTGGATCTTTACGAGCCGCTCATGCCCCGTGATTTATCGCTCGGATCACCCGCAAAGCCTCGAGCAGGTAATCTGGTTACGGTGATTGTCGGTATGCGCAGATGCGGGAAAACCTACCGTCTTTTCCAGGAAATAAAAGCACTATTGAACCAGGGAGTTTCTCCCCATCAAATTCTTTACTTTAACTTTGAAGATGACCGATTTGCGCCTTTAACCTCTTCGTTTGGCGATGAAGTGATTGATACGTTTTACGAAATGAATCCTCAGCTTTATCAAGAGGGAGCCTATTTTTTCTTGGATGAAATTCAAGAGATGGATAATTGGGGAGTTTGGCTGCGGCGCATTGTTGATACGCGAAAGGTGACGATTTACGCCACGGGTTCTTCCTCAAAGTTGCTT
>JAVWGW010000304.1:0-842 GCA_036640375.1 Raoultibacter sp.
CTGGTGGCCGTAGCCTGCAACACCACTTCATCCTGGCCTTCGGCAACCGGAGGCAAACAGCCTCCATAGTATTCATCAAGCAGCACGTCGAGCGTATATTCGCTCACCGACGAATTGAGGGCGTAGCCAGCAAGGCCCAGATCGAAAAAACGCGCATCCATGAGCTCTTGTTCCGACACAAGCGCCACCTGGGCGGTATCGGGGGGAAAGACGGCTTTGAGCAGACGCTTCACTCCCAGCGTGACAAACGACCCCTCACGCACGATACGTGCCAACACCTGGAGGGCTTCTTCGCCTGCAAATAGAGCCGTTGTCGCATCCGCATTGACCGCAAGGCGCAGGGAGGGCTCAAAGAGGGACGCCTGTGCGTTTTCGCCGCACACAATGCCCAGCGCACGATCTGCCGCCAGCTGCTCGGCAACCCAAACCGCCGCTGCCGCCCCTTCGACAACGGTGCTTTCCTCAAGACACGCTTCGCTTTTAACCACTTCTTTGCCGATGAAGCCAAGCACCTTGGCCAGGTGCGTATTGAAGCGCAGATTTTGGAAATGTTCACTTACCCGCTGCTCGTCGAAATCGGGGAAATGCAGCGCCTCCAGATCAAGGGGGAAATCAAGATCACAAATAATGGTCGCGACCCGGCGACTGGCAAAGGCCGCTTCTTTGTTGTCGCGCAGGTTTTCAAGCTGCTTACCTTTGAGCTTGTCGAGGTTTTCGTAAATTCCCTCCAAGGTGTCAAAACCCTGCAGAAGCTTCGCGGCGCCCTTTTCCCCCACGCCGGGCACGCCGGGAATGTTGTCGGAAGGATCCCCTTTCAAACCCAGAAAATCAGGCACCTGATC
>JAVWGW010000305.1:0-839 GCA_036640375.1 Raoultibacter sp.
GCCGCTGTTCAAGAGCATCTTCACCTTCGTCATCGCATTTTCGGCCATCGTGGTGCTGGTGCCCAACATCGATCTTATGGGTGTCATGTTAACCGCGCAGTTTGTAAACGGCATCATTTTGCCCGTGCTGCTGATTTTCATGGCCATCATCGCCGCCGACAAACACATCATGGGCATCTATTGCAGCAAGCCCCTTTCCAAGATTATCCTCTGGGTATCGGTAGGAATCGTAACGCTGCTAACCGCCTTACTGCTGGTCATGCAGGTGCTGGGCATCCAGTAAAAAACGCAATCAAGCGCTGCCTTATTTCACAAAAATGGTGCCCTTTTGCATGGTGGCATACACAACGTAGCGGTCTTGCGTATCCAAAACATTTGCAGGATAGCAGGTAAGCAGGTCGATTGAGTAGGGCTCCTTGCCCGTATAGACAGCCTCGGCCCAATCCTGCTTGGTGTGATCGTAGACGTCCGCTTCCTGCACCACGTAAACGTAGATGTCGTCGATGGTTTCCACAATAACTTTTTCGTCCACACCCAACTTTTCCAAATCGCTGAAAAGCTGATAGTTGTGGGCACCCAGCGCCGCCATGCCCGCTTCCCCAAAAAGCTGCCAGTTGCCTATATAGCCCGGCGTTGTTATTTGCCAGTTTTTGTTTTCGTCGGTCGTGCCGTAGTAAATGGGCATCTCATAAATTTCAAGCTTAGGAATCGTGACGGTGCCCACCACATCGCCCACAGCATATATCTTTTCCCTGGTAGGGGCTTCGTGCACCGTTGTGTCGTTCCAAACGTCCTGATATTTTGCCATGGTAGCTGCGGGATCTTGGGCAAGCTGAGTA
>JAVWGW010000306.1:0-836 GCA_036640375.1 Raoultibacter sp.
TGCGCGCACTGTTCATCTAACTTCTGCAAACACCATAATTTATTAGGTGAAAAAAATCTGCAATTTGTCATGAACAGCAAATCCAGCGACATGAACGACAACAAAATGGCATTCCCGAGGTACTATTTGCCCAAAAACCGTGATTCCCTGGCAAGGGGAAAACCAAATCCTTCACTGCGTTCAGGGATGATATAGGCTAGGCATTCTTTGTTTTGTCGCTATTCTACTAGTGGTTTTGTCTTGCCCGGATTGCCTTGTTTACTGGGCACAGCAAAACGCCCCTCACTATGTGGGGGCGCTTGTTGTAGTGAGAATTTGGTTCTGGGCGGAGAACCTAGTAGCTTGTTCCCTCGATTTCGTCGTGGGAGTGCTTGCGTTGGCGGATTACGGCGAAGCCGCCTACCAGCCATACAGCTAGCAGCAACAAGGCTAGCGGGAGGTGGCTGTGTTGCGTATCGAACCCTTGGGCGCCCAAGGCGGGGTTTTCCAGCTGGCCTTGCGGGGTGGCGTTGTCCGCGGCGGCCTTGGCGGATACTTCTGTTTTAGCTGCGGTGCTTGCCGGGGCAGCCGGTGTTGCCGGGGTTTCTGGGGCGGCCAGGGCAGCAGCTTGCGGTGCAGCAGGCACAAATACGGTGTTGGTGCGTTCCACAATCGTGGTGCCACCCCCGCCATTGTTGCCACCATTGTTGCCGTTGTTGCCGCCATTGTTGTTGCCACCGTTATCGGGAACAGCCGGCGGGGTGGGCGGGTTAATCGGGTCGGCAGGATCAACCGGGGGCTTGGGCGGGTCGACCGGATCGGTAGGGTCAACCGGGGGCTTCGGGGGATCAACGGGG
>JAVWGW010000307.1:0-835 GCA_036640375.1 Raoultibacter sp.
CCCTATTCCTGGAGTTGAGCTACCGCAAAACAGATTGACAAAAGTTGAAATATAAAAACGGTCGCCATTAATCCCGGATAAAGCATCCTTGTTTTGCAGCTTAATAGTGAGAGCAATACATTTTTTGGAACTATCGGTCTGTCCGTTTGGTTGTGAATTCGCTGGCGCTATCCCTGCTTCCTCAAGAGAATCGCCCGCTTTTGCTTTGGTGACTACCAATTCCATTGTCCCTTGCCAGCCAAACGATGCGACATACCCGCCGCCAAGATCAAACCCCTTATCATCTTCCTCGGAATTCAACACAGCCGATTCGCCCATTGCGAACGTGTGGGTATTTTCAATAACATATTGACGATTTCGCTCTTCGATTTGCCTTTGTTTCTCTTGCGCAAGATAAAAAGAAAAAGCAACAATGATCGCAAGCAAAACCGCAAGGCCAGAAACAAGCGAAATCGTTCGAGCTTTTTTACTGTTCATATATGAATCCTAATCCCCTAGCAGCAGTTCCCTAGTAGCCTCAATGGTCCGCATAGCGATTGTCGATGTAATAGCGATTACGAGCTTCGATTTAAGGATTTAACACTCTTGCTGCCGGGTCGTATGCATAGTCTGGGCTCCATGAGCCAGTGACCGCATAAGCGTCCCCTGTCCTTAGTGCTGTTATCTGAACATGGGAATATCCCCATTCGTTAACCGAGTTGTAAATCTCGAATTTGCCATAGTCCTGCAGGGAGGCTCCTCCCCCATTTGTGCAGTTGCGCCGATTGCTTCCCCATGCGTCGGTGAAACCATCGGTATACAGCATGCAAATATTCGGCCGCCCCGTTACATTGAC
>JAVWGW010000308.1:0-831 GCA_036640375.1 Raoultibacter sp.
TATTGCAACACCTGCCACGATTGGAAAGTGCCGCAGGGTTGGACCGGCCAGCAAAACTAGCAGGCCAGGTTGTTGGGGCGCGCTGCGGGCAAGGGGCGGCGCGCAAGCAGGTGATAGTAACAATAGGAAGGGGTTTATCCATGAAGAAAATAGCTTTAGCGGCTTGTGGCGCTGCGGTTTTGGCTTGCGGCCTTTCAGGCTGCGGTTCGCTGTTTGAAGGCTCGGGCTCAAAAGAGGCGGCAACGCCCGAACAGCTGGCCTTGCACGAGCCCGACCCGTGGGCGGCGCAGGTGGCACCCACGCGCCAAAACATCGAAGTCCCCTGCAAAGACGGCGTGTATACCGGCGCGGGTGTGGGCATGGACGGCAAGATTACCGCGACACTTTTGATCAAAGACAACCGCTTGACCTGCATTGAAACAACGCAGGCGGGCGAAAGCCAAAGCGTGGGTGGCTACGAAGCCATCCGCGACGGAAAATTTGCAGCCATGATTGATGCCGCGCAAGGATCCGACATCGACACGATAACCGGGGCAACCATTACCACCGCAGGCGTCAAAGAAGCGGTTGATAATGCGCTGTCTCAGGCCAAAGCATAAAGGGGGATCGATGAACACAACTCACGATAAAGATTTAAGTGGTTTGAGCCGCCGCGACTTTCTTACGCGCGCTGCCGCAGCGGTTGGGGGTGCCGCGGCCTTAGGCGTGGCAGCCGGCACTTTGCCGGTGCCCGTTGCCTTCGCCGAGCCCGCAGGGGTTATCGGCGACTGGGCGGCCGATGGCTCGAAGCAGGTGGCGGTGCCAGCAAGCAGGCAGGGCAACGCCAGCGCA
>JAVWGW010000309.1:0-505 GCA_036640375.1 Raoultibacter sp.
AAGCGCATAAGAAGTGTTGTCATCCATAACCGCAGTGTACTCTTTGTCGCGCTAGTGCCCACCCATGATTCCCCAAAAGGTCGCATGCTTTTTAGTGAAGCGGAAAGCATCCATCTTCCCTTCCTGCTCGGGGCATCCAGTGCAAGCTACGCCTTAGTCCCTTGTGCTCCTTGCGCCACAAAATAACCCCCAGGCGCAAAAGCAGCTGGGGGTTATTGGTGCTAAGGGGTAAGGCTTAAAATGCGGTGAACTTGGCTTTCGGGACGAAGCAGATGGGGCACTTCTCAAAATCTTCACCCTTGTGGATGTAGCCGCACATGGGACACAGGTAGTATTTTTCATTGTCATCGGCAACGTCGATGGTGTTGTAGGCATCCAGGTAGCGCTCGGCGTGATAGGCTTCGGCAAGCTTGGCGCGGGTGAATACTGCTACAGCGGCGTTGTCGCCCTCTTCCTGAGCCTTCTTGATGAAGGAAGGATACATGTCGACAGTTTCATAAATTTC
>JAVWGW010000309.1:515-825 GCA_036640375.1 Raoultibacter sp.
GCCCTGAGCACCTGCGATAAGGTTCAGATCGCTGGTGCCGGCGGCAGGAGCTTCGGCAGTGGGCTTAACGAAATCCGGTTCCGCTTTGATGACCAGGTTGTATTCCAGGCCAATGTGCAGCTGTTCGGCGGCAGCGGTGCAGCGGAACAGGCGCGCGATTTTACCGAAACCCTGCTTGTCAGCAGCTTCAGCGAAGGCGGCATATTTTGCGGAAGCGCCAGTTTCGCCGGAAATGGCGGCCTTGAGGTTTTCAAGGGTGGTGCCTACGGTGGTTGCGCTTTCGGCTGCCACATTGAAGTTGCTGGAATTT
>JAVWGW010000310.1:0-812 GCA_036640375.1 Raoultibacter sp.
CAATAACGTAGTCAAAACACCACAGAATGATTGCAGCAACAATGATAACAAGCAGAACCTGCCATGAAGTAGTCACTGTTTCTTGCTTCGTTGGCCAAGTCACTCGACGCAGCTCAATTCGTGAGTCTTTCAACAAACGAGCAAAGCCTTTGCCTTGATGGGTGGCGTATAATAAACCGAATGCCACGATGATACAAGCCAAAATTACCCCAACGCGCACCCAGATATCGTTGGCTGGCGCCCAATACGCTGGAAGATATTGATTTGTCATTAAAGCACAGCCAAATAAAGCCAGTGCAATAATCCACAAAATAAAATCTAATGGAGAACTTGATTTCACCACTTCAGCAGAATTATTTCTTTGAGGGATTGCCGCGTCGCTTTGTGCGTCGCGTAATTTTTCATTCGACATTTTTGTACTCGTCGTAGGTTTCGCGACTTATTATATGACCAGTTTTGCCGACATCAAGCTTTTATAAAAAAGTTGGCAGGCCAGGAGGGACTCGAACCCCCAACATTCGGTTTTGGAGACCGACGCTCTACCAATTGAACTACTGACCTATAGACACAAACCGAGAGTCGAAACTCTCGGTTAGAATCATTCTTAAGTGATTATGCAGTTACTTTAGCAACTACACCAGCACCAACTGTACGACCACCTTCACGGATCGCAAAACGTAGACCTGGGTCCATTGCGATTGGGTGAATTAATTCTACTGACATTTCTACGTTGTCACCAGGCATAACCATTTCAACGCCGTCTTGTAATTGGATTGCGCCAGTTACGTCAGTTGTACGGAAATAGAATTGTG
>JAVWGW010000311.1:0-235 GCA_036640375.1 Raoultibacter sp.
TCCAAAGTAAGGTTGCCGACAATGACAGCACCAATAACACAATCCTTAAAAATATGAATAAGACGCAATCCGGAGCTGCGATAGTCCCTGACCTATCTGAAGTGACTTGCACTAGTGACTATTGGTGGCAGCGGTCGTGCAACCCGGACAACGGGACGACCTTCCTGGCCTCCCGCTCCGACGGCTACCCCCTCGGCAGTGACGCTGTCAGCCACCAGCTGGGCATCGTGCTCGG
>JAVWGW010000311.1:283-813 GCA_036640375.1 Raoultibacter sp.
AGCTTCCCGGTGACGCAGAGATTACAAACCGCTAAAGCACCTAGCTCTAGCGGTTTTGTGGGAGGGGTCGAGGGTTTGACGGCCTCTCTTTTGCTACACTCCGAACTTCAGCCCATCCTGACGTGCTTGAGGTCGTTTTTTTAAAGTTATTCGGTAGGCTGGTCCATCACGCCGGCTTATAGTTAGGCGGTAAGGGAGGTAAGAGGCAAAACGTAAACGCCAGAGGGCAGTTGTCGGCTGAATGTTGCCTTGCCCACAAGAACGGCCATAAAAGAAGGTTCTCTATTGCGCGCTGCCGGATTAGCGGCAACCTTATTTTTTAGCCGAAGAAGGCTCGCCTCAGCTTGCTCAACTTTATCTTCGCTCAGCTTGACTTCAAATGCGCCCCATCTTCCATCGGAAAGCTCGACAATAATATCTGCTTCTAAACCATCAGAGTCCGCGTAATAGCTAACCCGTGGCTCGGGCATTTGCTGCATTGCGGATGCATATACGCGGATGTCGCGCAGGCAAAGCTCTTCAAACAAGTT
>JAVWGW010000312.1:0-801 GCA_036640375.1 Raoultibacter sp.
CGTAAGTAAGAGGCAATTCACCTCTGCCGCGTTTTTCTTTTATGCGCACAGAATGTAGCGCACAAAAGGCAGCTGACGTATAGTACGCACCCTTGAATTATGGCGGAAACGGCCGTTCCTCTCAGTCGCATAGTAACAAATTATCCTATGACAATCAAGAATTATCATAGGATAATTTTCTCCCTTGTGCTGGCGCTTGCCTTCGGGTCAGTTGATGCACTACAATTCTGTACTTGAGGTGCATGTTGGGATGCTAAGGTCAGTGACATTGATTGAGGCTCAAAAGAAAAGGCAGGGGTAGGCATGCTAAGCAGCTTGGTTGTGTGCTACCTGTTTCTTGGGGGTGCTGGGGCGGGGGCCACGCTAGTTCTTTTCGTACTTGATTTCTTTACGCCTGAGGCTATTGCGCCCGCTAACACGGGTGGGCACCTGCGAGCCTATCCGCAGCAGGCGTATCGTCGGTTTTTTGCTTCCGGTTTTGTGGTTGCGGCTGCGGCGCTGCTTTTGGGAGCTGTTTTTCTTGCGCAAGATGTGGGCCGGGTTGACCGTTTGTTGCTGCTGTTGTTGCGGCCTTCGGCAAGCTATCTTTGGATGGGTGCTGCGTCGCTTATGGCGCTTATAGTGCTCAGCGGGTTTTTTGCATGGTTCTGGTGCGCCGATAGGGTGCGCGTACCCTTTTGGTTGTTGCGTTGCGCCGAAGTGGGCGGCATCGTCCTTTCATTGGTGGTTGTTGTTTACACAGGGCTGCTTTTGCAGAGCATTCAGGCGGGTGCCCTATGGACTTCTCCGTTTGTGCCCGTA
>JAVWGW010000313.1:0-801 GCA_036640375.1 Raoultibacter sp.
CCGGAAATGTGGAATATTCCGGAGAAAATAGCCACAAGCTGAAAACGCTTGATGTCGAAGTGGCAAAGCGCGGGGATGTAAAGCTGTCTTTTCTTGAGCTTCGTGAAAACTCAAACATCTTGACTGGCGGCGGAAATGTAGATGTAAGCATTGCATCGGGGGCGGCTCTCATGGCAACAGGCCAGACGCTGTCTGGTAATATCACAATCGCAGAGCGGTTCAAAAGCGGCAAACCCACGCTGACCATAAAGAGCAATCAAGGGAATATTATCGTGAATTGACACCCCCCGCCTTTAGGCGTGAGGAGTGTCAATGGATGGGCTATGCCTGCCCTATCAAACAATTCATCGGTTATTAAATTCGAGGAAGTTATCACACCATATTTTCTCAATTTTACTTTGTAGCTTTAATTGCATAAAATACAATGTAATTAAAGGAGGTATGCTCATGAATATGCCAGAGAAGCTACTAGGACTTCCCGTTTTGTCGGGCAAAAAACCTGCCCTTGACAGCTATCCGCTGTTTTACCCGCTTTCGTATGAAATAACCAAAGGCTCAATAGGTGATGCTTCGTGCTTGTTCCTGGAAGCGAAGGCTTCAATTAAGCTGCCAATGCTGCTCAAGATGGCAGAGCGACTGCAAAATGACTTTCAGATGCCGTGCGTTGTTGCCTCAGACAGCCTAAGCAAATACCAGATCGAACGCCTTGTTGAGGAAAGAATTGCCTGGATCAATTCTGAAAGCACTTTCTTCTTGCCATTCCTTGGTCTTTCCATGCGCAACTATGGGCAAAACAAAAAT
>JAVWGW010000314.1:0-794 GCA_036640375.1 Raoultibacter sp.
ACACGTTTTTTCAAGGGATGCAATAGAGCGACTGAGGCCCTGCGGCGAAATGTGAAGCTGCGTTGCCGCTTGGGTGATGGAATGTGTTTGTGCAACGTTTAGAAAATGATGGATTTGATCCATGCGCATACTAACACTCTCCCTTGCAACATGCGCTCCGTGTTCGTTGAGGCCCCCTACCAAAACAACCGCCATACCGCACAATACCATATGCCCGCACAAGGCGCATCACCTAGGCAGGCTTGGACGCACTCCCCCCTGCGCTCGGTCTGAAGTGTTGCGTTGGGTCTGAAATTTCGGGATGTGAAGAAGAGCCCCATGCTGTTTCGCCCCCGCTCCTTAACTTTTCTGCAAAAGAAGCAAAATCACAGGAAATCGATGAGGATTTCTTGTAATTCCCCCCAAATGGGTGATAGGTTTTCTGTGGTAACTCCTTTATTATCGGTGCAGTAAGGTTCTACTGCGTTGTGCATTTGCGGCGAAATCCGTACAATTGTACAGCGGTATAAACATGAGCTCGAAAGGGGGTAAGAATGAGCGAAGAAAACGAAGTAGAAAAAAAGGTGGCCGAAGTCAAAGAAGAAGTTACCGAAAAGGTAGCTGAAATCAAAGACGAGGTTGCCGAAAAAGCGGCTGAAGTGAAGGAAGATGTCACCGAGGCTGCGGCAAAAAAGAAGGGCAAAAAGTGGCCCATCGTCGTCGGTGTCGTTGTAGCCGTTTTGGTGGTTGCTGGTATCGGTGGTTTCATCTGGCATGAACAGCCCAGCTTCTGCTCGGCTATTTGTCACACGCCG
>JAVWGW010000315.1:0-781 GCA_036640375.1 Raoultibacter sp.
CAGGTAAACAGAGCTGTCTTTCGCCATCAAATCTTTTTGGCGCTTCTGGATAGTTTCGCGCATTTCAGCCAAAACAACCTTGTTGGCACAAAATTCACTTGACGAGACAAGATCGCCGGGCTGCACAGATTTCACCAGCTGATCGAGCGCCCTCTGCTGATCCAAAATGCTGCGCTGCTCACTTATGAGAGCAGGCGTGTGTGCGTGGTTACCCCTTGGGGGTACAGCCGCCGCGTTATCCCATACATGCACAGGCGCATCACCCTGGCCCGCAGATACCGTTGCGGCATCACGCCCGTCGCGCTCAAACGGCACCACCCGGGCATGGCGACCACGGCAGGGCTCTTCGGGAAGGGTGATTGGCTCATCGTCGGTGCGGCTTGGAGCAAACAAGGCCGGGATTACGGGCAAGGTCGCCAAAACCTCAACCGCCACAACATCCTGCGGCACGGGGGGCACAGGCAAACTTGGCTCGCCAGAAAATTTCTTCTTTGCCGCTACAGAGCTTTCGTCCGCAACGCTTTGCGCCGCGTCCAAAAGATCGTCCAGCGAAAAGTGTTTCCCATCATATGCCTCGCGTGAATTCATAGTTTTTCAAGCATAACAAAGAGCACCCCTAATGGGTAGGGATAAGTGGGCAGGCAACGCCTAATAAACGTCAAGCACACGCTGCAACAGCGCAAAAGGACAGATCTGCAAGTTTTCCACTGCGCCACGCGCAATCGAGACACCAACTTTGGGTATGCTCTTTTGGTAGAAAAAACGATTTAGGGGCGCAAAT
>JAVWGW010000316.1:0-780 GCA_036640375.1 Raoultibacter sp.
AATCAAAACCAAAGTGCTCTATTTAGAAACAATCCCCACCATGGGGTCAAGCGACGTGCCACAATCTATCACGAAAGTATTTGGCACCACCGTAAGAAAACTACCCAACCCGCCTTTTGTTGTTCTTTACGAATACTGCGAAGAAGACCAGCTGATCACCGTAGATGCCCTAATACACGAGCGCCAAGCCTACTAGCCCCGCCAACTCGCTTGAGGAAAAAACTGAAGGACTTTTCGGGTGCGCAGCCACAGAAGAAGCGCTGCGTTTCTTTGCCGGCGAAGCTTTTAACTAGGGATGGACTGCAATGCGCCACACGACACCTGCCCAAGCGCAATGCGCTCGAGCAGTTCTATCATGCGACTTCAATAAACTTGATGGTGCTGGATGCTGCTCAACTCAACAACATAGCTCATACAACCTGAAACTTTTCCGCTATGGAGATACCCACAGGATAAACCTGCGGATTTGGAGATGAAAGATTATAAAGAGAAGCCGAGCACGACCCCGTACGCACGGTTGGCATGGTTGTCGTTAACGTAGCGGAGGGGATTGCCGTTGCAGTAGCAACCCAGGAAGGACGTCGTGTCGCTAGGAGTGCACGACCGCTCCCACCAATACTCGTCGGCGCGGCGTGCTGGACGAGACTCGTTTTGCGTCTTGTCCATACCAGCAAGGATTGTGTTCTCTAGCCAGCCAGTCACCTTGCCCTTGAAGAATTCGTATTGTTTGCCTTCGTCGTTAAGCCAAGCATATCTTGGCCAGAAATCCAAAATACTATC
>JAVWGW010000317.1:0-774 GCA_036640375.1 Raoultibacter sp.
CTGCACCCATGTCTTTAATGATGTCTTGTGGGGTGATGATGTTGCCCAAAGATTTTGACATCTTACGGCCTTTTTCATCCACCACGAAGCCATGAGTCAGTAAGCCTTTGTACGGCGCACGTTCATTGATCGCAATCGAGGTGAGCAATGAAGACTGGAACCAACCACGGTGTTGGTCTGAACCTTCAAGGTATAAATCAGCAGGATCGGTGAGTTCTTCGCGTTCACGCAGTACGGCATAGTGCGTTGTGCCTGAGTCGAACCACACGTCTAAAGTGTCACGAACACAGTTGTACTGTTCCGCTTCATCCCCGATAAAATCTTTCGCTTCACGGTTATACCAAGCGTCAATTCCTTCTTGTTCGATCAACTTCGCGACTTCTTCGATCAACTCTGCTGTGCGCGGATGGAGTTCGTTGGTGTCTTTATGCACGAAGAATGGGATTGGCACACCCCACGTACGTTGACGCGAAATACACCAGTCGGGACGACCTTCGATCATGGCTTGAATACGGTTTTTACCCCAATCTGGCACGAAGCTGATTTCGTTTTCAATCGCATTTAAAGCATTTTGACGTAAGCCTTGTGCATCCATGCTGATAAACCACTGCGGGGTTGCACGGAAAATAATTGGAGTTTTATGGCGCCAGCAATGCGGATAGCTATGTTTGATCGGTTGATGCGCCCACAAGCGCCCGACTGCACCCAACGCTTCAATGATTTTTGGATTGGCTTTGTAGATGTGCTCGCCAGCAAAAACGGGTGACGTTGGTA
>JAVWGW010000318.1:0-773 GCA_036640375.1 Raoultibacter sp.
GCCCGAAGTTTTGCCCCTGCTGTTTGCGCAGTTCAACAGCCTTGATGCACTTTACTTTGCCGCCCCGGTATCCGATTTCTTGGCCATATTCACCACAGTTGTTGCCGTCTCCTTTGAAATGCGCCGCCTGAAAAAACTAGAGAGCGGCGAACTGAAGGCAAAGTTCTAAACGAGAAGTTTCAACCTGCCGGCGGCCAGCTAGTGTAGGGGCGGATTCCATATCCGCCCGCCTGGTGTAGATGCATACGGCTGCGGCTGTTTCAATTGTGTGGAATTGTGAATGTATGCCCTACGGAGGTAGTATGCAATCCAACAGAACTGATGCACGCAAGGCGGGAACCTCGACATAGCGGCATCGATTACACAGAATTAAGGGACAGCACGATGCGAAAGCAAGTGCAAACAGCTTATGGAGCCATCATGCCCAGAGGTTTCTGCCGTTGTTGATGCAACCTGCGGCGTGCCTCAAATATCAAAGCCATCTTTGCTTTAGCGGGTCCCATGAGTTTTCGGCAGCAGTGCCAATCTGTAGAGGGTTATAAAAGCCCGCAACTTGCCGCGACGCTTCTTCTAGGTTTGTCAGTTCTTGTGTTAGGTTTGCTTGCTTTGCCAATCTGGCAAAGACGCTCTGGTAATTATTGCGCCATCCGTCTGGAAGATTAAATTGGGCGGGCAACTTAACGTCGCGAATAGCAGCCTCCTTCTTTACGGCAAAGGAAAGAGTGCTGCCATCAATACTTACCGTGCGCATATAAACAAGGATATCAACAAGA
>JAVWGW010000319.1:0-772 GCA_036640375.1 Raoultibacter sp.
GGTGGCGCTGGCTGAAGTGCTTGCCGATTTAGCCCAAACACACCAACTTATTGTGGTTACCCATCTGGCGCAGGTTGCCGTTGCGGCGGATGCCCACTATGTGGTGGAAAAAAGGCAGACGGCTGCTGGGGCACCCGAAACCTGCCTGAGAGCTCTTGCGGCTGATGATCGTGTGGCAGAAATAGCACGCATGCTTTCGGGCGACACTTCGCAAGCTTCGCTTGAACACGCTCGCGCTCTGCTTGCTCATAAAAGGGTGTAGGTGGCAATCTTGTTCTCGTGTGAGTTATTGCTCTTTTTGCTCTTTTGAGGAGGACGGCGCTATTTCCTCTTGCGCAAAGGCGCGGATTTGTCTACTATGACCTCAGATAAGTTCTCGTTCATTTCCGTGAAAGAAAGCCCATTTTCACACATCCCATTATATGTAAGGCATTTGCACGCCCATGGCCTATCCATGGCTTGCGCTGAAGGAGGAACAGGTGAAATTCTTTTTGGACACCGCCGATCTTGCTGAAATCGAAGAGGCGGCAAGTTGGGGTGCGCTCGCGGGCGTTACCACGAACCCGACGCTGTATGCGCGCATAGGGGGCAAGCTTTCCGATTTCCACAATCATATCGCTCGCATTTGCGCCTTGGTTGACGGGCCGGTTTCGGCTGAAAGCGTCGCTATGACGCGCGACGAAATTGTGCGCGACGGCCGCGAGTTGGCGGCAATCGCTCCCAACGTTGTCGTGAAGGTTCCCACTATGATTGAAGGCCTGGCTGCCACGCG
>JAVWGW010000320.1:0-768 GCA_036640375.1 Raoultibacter sp.
TGAGTATCTCCAAGACAAACTAAAAAGCGCGTCCGTAAGCCGTATCGATATCCATCGTCCGGCTCAAACTGCACGCATCACCATCCACACCGCTCGTCCAGGTATCGTTATCGGGAAGAAAGGTGAAGATGTTGAGAAACTGCGTCAGGACCTGACCAAGCAAATGGGTGTGCCTGTGCACATCAATATCGAAGAGATCCGCAAGCCGGAGCTCGACGGTATGCTGGTTGCTCAGAGCGTAGCTCAGCAGCTGGAGCGTCGCGTAATGTTCCGTCGCGCCATGAAGCGCGCCGTACAGAACGCCATGCGCATTGGTGCCAAAGGCATCAAGATCCAGGTGAGCGGTCGTCTCGGCGGTGCCGAGATTGCTCGTACCGAGTGGTATCGCGAAGGTCGTGTGCCTCTGCACACCCTGCGTGCCGATATCGACTACAACACCTACGAAGCTCACACCACTTACGGTGTGATCGGTGTAAAGGTTTGGATCTTCAAAGGCGAAGTAATTGGTGGTCGCCAAGAAGAACTGAAACCACAAGCACCAGCGCCTCGTAAAAAAGCTGCTAAGTAAGGGGTACGCCAAATGTTGCAACCTAAGCGTACGAAGTTCCGCAAGCAGATGACAGGCCACAACCGTGGTCTGGCTCAGCGCGGTAGCAAAGTCAGCTTCGGCGAGTTCGCGCTGAAGTCTGTAGCTCGTGGTCGTCTCACCGCTCGTCAGATCGAGTCAGCGCGTCGTGCTCTGACCCGTCACGTAAAACGTGGCGGCAA
>JAVWGW010000321.1:0-760 GCA_036640375.1 Raoultibacter sp.
CCACGTAATCCACGATACCGCCACGGGTTGCCGTCACCACGGTGCCGGAGTCCACTGCGGCCACGCGCTCGATACCGGTACCGACCATGGGCTTTTCAGGACGCAGCACAGGCACGGCCTGACGCGACATGTTGGCACCCATCAATGCGCGGTTCGCGTCATCGTGTTCGAGGAACGGAATCAGGGAAGCAGCCACCGACACGATCTGTGCAGGCGACACGTCCATGTACTGCACGCGCTCGGCGGACAGCAGGGTCGATTCACCGTTTTCACGGGCCGACACCAGGTCACCCGTCAGACGGCCTTCGGCGTCCAGCTCGGCATTGGCCTGAGCGATCACGTACTTGCCTTCTTCGATGGCAGACAGGTAATCGATCTGGTTGGTCACCTTGCCATCCACCACGCGGCGGTAAGGCGTTTCGATGAAGCCGTATTCATTCAAGCGGGCATACAGGGCCAGCGAGTTAATCAGGCCAATGTTTGGACCTTCCGGTGTCTCGATCGGGCAGACGCGGCCGTAGTGGGTCGGATGCACGTCGCGCACTTCAAAGCCGGCGCGTTCGCGTGTCAGACCGCCGGGTCCCAGAGCCGATACGCGGCGCTTGTGGGTAATTTCCGACAGAGGATTGGTTTGGTCCATGAACTGCGACAGCTGGGACGAACCGAAGAACTCGCGAATCGCGGCCGAAATCGGCTTCGAGTTGATCAGGTCGTGCGGCATCAGGTTGTCCGCTTCGGCCTGGCCGAGGCGTTCCTTGAC
>JAVWGW010000322.1:0-756 GCA_036640375.1 Raoultibacter sp.
GACTCCGGGCTGGCGGCTTCCTGAACCTGCGGCGCAGTCACCTGCTCGACCGACGGGTGAAACGCCTGTAGCCAGTGTCTCTTTTGGCTATCAACCTCGTCAGGAAGCGCCCCAACGGGTGCCTGAACGTTGCTCACGTTAGTCATCTCGCGTTCCTTACGCTGGCAACAGATCCTGCGCAGCCAAATCGGCTGCCACGTCTTCAAGTCCGAGTCGATTCAGGGTTTCACGCGTTGGGCAACCCAACTCGGGATCCCAGCCCATTTCCTGATAGAACATCGTCAGTGACTGGCGCATATCCTCCCTGTCCATCTTGTCGGTGCCTTCGGTGAAGACCGGAATTTTCGGATCTTTATCAAACACCCAGGAGCAGATAAGATCGTGTTCATTACGCATATCTTTGGTTTGCATCAATTTGACCGTATAGGCACGGTGCAGGGTAAAGATGCGTTCAGCGGCCAGGTCCAGACTCGCCTGCGTGGTTTCATCGCCGGTGACCGCCTGGAAGAATTTTGCTTCCAGCTCCAAATCTCCGCGATAGTTGCGACTCTTGAGTGGTGAAACCGTCATCGGCCAAACCCAGTTACACAGCGTAACCGCGTTATGCAGGCAGACTTTCAGCAGCGTCCATTTGGCATATTTGATCTTGGCGGCATTGATCGGGGTGTAGTTTTTGGTTTCGTCGTATGCGTCCTGCGAACCAAATAACTCGCCCGCCACTTCGCGCTGTAATTTCAGCGGTAAGCCGGAACCAAT
>JAVWGW010000323.1:0-751 GCA_036640375.1 Raoultibacter sp.
GTACAACTTGAAATCTTTCTGCTGCGGGGAAATCCGCAGGTTAAACCTGCGGATTTGGGATGAGTAATTATAAACAGAAGCCGGGCACCACACCTAACTTGTAGTCGGGATAACCGTAATTGCTGCCGGGATAGCCGGTGGTGTAGCGAAGCAGGAACCCAATCTCGTTGCCGGGGCAACATGACCGCTGCCACCAGCAGACGTAGACGGTGCCGGCATGATCGGACGGCTGAGTCCCGTTTTGTGTCTTATCCATACCGTCAAGGATTGTGCTAGTGGCATTATCAACCACCTTCCTATCACTGAAGAAAATGTATTGGTTGCCTTCCCTGTTGGTCCAAGGGTAGGTGGTTGAGCTGAAGGCAAGAGTATTACCCGCCAACTCGCTACGAGAGGGTAACCACAGGTAATCGTCAGTGGAAGTTACTGCGGTGCCCGTATACTCGCCATTTACGTTGTTGGTAAGTTTCTTGACTGGTTTTATAACGTCGGTAAGCTTTGAGTCTGCGGTGACCAACGTATTCCATATATCATGGCTGCTGCCGCTGCCCGGCTGCATCCTCGGATGAAGTTCGCTTCCCTTCCAACCGTTCACATTGGTGTAGGTTGTATTTATCTGTGCAGCCTTGGGCAGGCTGTGGGTTGCCATGAAAGTGAGGCCGGCTGTTTTGCCATCGGAGGTTTTGATGTCGGTTTCATGATTGATGCCGACGATACGGACCTTGGGCATATTGGTGCCCGCTATGCTTTT
>JAVWGW010000324.1:0-749 GCA_036640375.1 Raoultibacter sp.
TGCGGGCAGCAGGGCGCCGCGCATGGCGTCTATGATGCGCTGGCCGTTGGTGGCGCGCAGGCAGACACCTTGCCAGCTGGCAGGGATTAGCTCCAGATTTTGCGCGATTTTAGCCTTGTACCGCGCGTGGGGCTGTGCTAGGATGCAAGCAGACGGGCGGCCCGGGCTTGGGCGCGCGTCTCACAATTGTTTGTTGTGATAAGAGCCGCCTTAGCCTTTAGAGCTGGGCGGTTATTTTTTGTGCCTTTGCGACACTTCGATAACCGCAATAATCACCAGACAAAACGTAAACAATTCTATCCAAGTAACCATATCCTTAACCTCCTGTATACAGGAGACGTGCCCGCCTGCTTGCATCTTGCACACGAAGGATATTTCTGGTTTCTTACTCTAGCAAAGCGACCTGACCGGGAACACGCAGATTTCTTATCGGGAACCGGTTAAAACCTTGCCTAAATCTGATGGAATCTTACAAAACCTTACACAGCCCGTGCGGGCGGATAGGGAATCCGCCCCTACCGCGACACGCATGGCATCTATGATGCGCTGGCCGTTTGTGGCGCGCTGTTGTTTTGAGGGCATATAACCTGCTTTAGGGAATAAGGGGAAAATGAACACCGCGCTGTCCTGAGCGCAGTGAAGAAACTGGGTTCATGGAAAAAAGGAAGATTAGACCGTTCGCCCTGTTTGGGGTGACAAGGGAAAGTAAAAGAAAAATCGGTCAAGGTGGCTTTGTGATGGCTAACTAT
>JAVWGW010000325.1:0-736 GCA_036640375.1 Raoultibacter sp.
CACAACGGGGCAGCCGCTAACATATGCCCCCCTGAAAGGGTTTTCGCACTATCCCTGTCTTCGCATGGTAAGCCGCCTGGCAGGTGAAGCGCCGGGGACAAAATTGGTCGCAGGCAAAGAAGTGTCGGTTGCGCCGGCTTTGGCGGGGCTGCTTTCCTTTATCGAACAAAGCGAATACGACGATATTGATGGCTTGAAAATAGACTATCGCACCATTCCCCGCTACCTTATCACCACGACAAGTCACGAGTGTCTGCGGCGCAAGTGCCCCTTTTTCGGGCAACTGTGCTTTGTGCACGGGGCACGCCGCAAGGCCGAGGCATCGCATGTTGTGGTAACCAACCATAGTCTGCTGTTTTGCGACCTAGCGGCCGATGGAGGCCTTTTGCCTCCCATTCGCTATTGGGTGGTTGACGAAGCCCACGGCGCAGAAACCGAAGCGCGCCGCGCGTTTTCGCCCGAGCTTTCCGCCGAAGCCATCTTGCGTTTAAGCCGTCGCATTGCCGGCGATGAAGGATCGCGCAATATATTTTCGCGCGCCGAAACAGCGGCGGTAAAAGCGGGGGAAGGCAATGCGCTGGTGTTTGGTCTTTCATCGAAAGCCCGTGGTGCTGGCATGGCGTTTGGCCAGGCTGCAGGCGAATTGTGCGCGCACATGAAAGATTTACTGTACTTCGACACCAACAAGCGCTCGAAGGGTTATGAATATGTTGAGCTATGGATTAACGATCAGGTT
>JAVWGW010000326.1:0-479 GCA_036640375.1 Raoultibacter sp.
GGTGAGTCGGTGCTGTATGACCGCAAGTACTTCGGCGAGCGCAACGACGAGGAATCCAAGCGCCTGGTCGCCGCACACGGCGAAGGTTCGGACATCCTTGACGTGATCAAGGTGCTGACCGAGATCCGTAACGGTCGCGGCGTGGTCGATGACATCGATCACCTGGGCAACCGTCGCGTGCGTTCGGTCGGTGAAATGGCCGAGAACGTGTTCCGCGTGGGCCTGGTCCGCGTCGAGCGCGCGGTCAAGGAGCGCCTGTCGATGGCCGAGTCGGAAGGCTTGACCCCGCAGGAACTGATCAACGCCAAGCCGGTTGCTGCCGCGATCAAGGAATTCTTCGGCTCCTCGCAGCTGTCGCAGTTCATGGATCAGAACAACCCGCTGTCGGAAGTGACGCACAAGCGTCGCGTCTCGGCGCTGGGCCCGGGCGGTCTGACCCGCGAGCGCGCCGGCTTCGAAGTCCGCGACGTGCACCCGAC
>JAVWGW010000326.1:489-726 GCA_036640375.1 Raoultibacter sp.
GGCCCGAACATCGGCCTGATCAACTCGCTGGCCGTGTTCGCCCGCACCAACAAGTACGGCTTCCTGGAAACCCCGTACCGCAAGGTGCACGACGGCAAGGTCTCCGACGAGATCGAGTTCCTGTCGGCCATCGAAGAAAACGAGTACGTCATCGCCCAGGCCAACGCCCTGACCGATGCCAAGAACATGCTCACCGAGCAGTTCGTGCCGTGCCGTTTCCAGGGTGAGTCGCTGCTC
>JAVWGW010000327.1:0-719 GCA_036640375.1 Raoultibacter sp.
ATCGGGTACCACTGATTATAAAGAGAAGCCGAGGACCACACCCAGCCGGTCGCTGGCAGGGTTGCCGCCGAGGGGGTAGCCGCCGGATCCGGAGGCCAGGAAGTCCGGCTCGCCGTCCGGGTAGCACGACCGCTGCCACCAACCGTCACCGTAGCAAGTCACTCCAGGTAGGTCAGGAACTATCGCAGCTCCGGCTTGCGTCAGATTCATATTCTTAAGGATTGTGTTATTGGCACCGTCATTGTCGGTAACCTTATCTTGGAAGAATTCGTATTGCATGCCTTCCTGGTTAGTCCAGGGGTAGGTGGTAGAGTTGAAATTCTTGGTATCGCCTGCCAACTCGCTACGAGAGGGTAGCCACAGGTAATCGTCAGTGGAAGTTACTGCGGTGCCTACATAATTTTTATCAATAGTGCCATTTACGTTGTTGGTGAGTTTCTTGACTGGTTTTATAATGCCGGTAAGCTCTGTGGGCAAGGTCTTCCATGTAGAACCACCAGGTTGCATCCTCGTGCGCAGTGGGTTGTTTGTTGGGATCTCCGGTGAACTTGGGGATCCATGCCAACCGCCCGTATTGTTGCCAGATAAATTAAACGCTGCAGTGGCGGGCAATCTGTGGGTCGCCATGAAGCTGAGGCCGGCTGGTTTGTCATCAGAGACTTTGATGTCGGTTGCATGGTTGATGCCGACAATGCGTACTTCAAGGATGCTTTTGTCAG
>JAVWGW010000328.1:0-691 GCA_036640375.1 Raoultibacter sp.
GTCTCCATCGAGCAGGAGACCGAGAAGACCAAGGATACCTACTACGAAGCGCTTGGCGCAAGTTCCGCCGGTTGGCACGAGGGAGAAAACGATTATCTTCCCTTCGTAAGCTACCTCCTCGGAGTCGTGCTGGCATGCTATAAGACGCTTGACGCTCGCATTGAGACTGCCTCCACGTTAAGCGCGGAGGAGCTGGTGAGGGGCTTCTTCGAATCCCATATCGGCACTGCCTCGAAACGCGACGTGACTGACGCGTGCCCGACCATAAGCACGCGCACCGTGGAGCGTGTCTTGAAAAGGCTACTCGACGAGGGCTCTGTCGAGAAGACCGGTGCGGCGCGGGCAACCCGCTACCGACGCGTCGGCTAATGCCTGAGGCTGGCGCATCGCTTGCCTCCAGAGGAATCTCGCCAAACCAGCAATATCTACGCCAGATAGCAATTTATGGAGCAGATACTTCTACTGGCGGGCAATTCATCAATTAAATACCGGCAATAGTATGACGTCATCTGATTGTGCCGCTTTTCAGTTGCAAGCTGCTTTATTTTCCGCAGCAAAAACCAACATAGTCCCAGTTCGGAATTAGAGAACTCATTACTATTTTGCGTACTGGATTATTCAAGCCGTTGCAGGTCCACGGCCACGCCAAAAGCCGTACGCGTATGAAGCAGGGGCTCACAATGTTCTGCTC
>JAVWGW010000329.1:0-665 GCA_036640375.1 Raoultibacter sp.
AACAGGCCATAAGCGATAAGGAACTCTACCCTTTGGTGCAGGCTACCTGCAGCCAGGATAATCCGCGCGGCTGGTATTATGCGCTGCTCGATTATGGTGCCCACCTTAAGGCAACGCAGGTAAACCCCAGCCGCAAAAGTGCTCACCATACCCGGCAATCAGCCTATGTGGGTTCGCGGCGCCAAAAGCGTGCCGAAGCCCTGCGCTGCGTGCTTGCCAGCCCCGGAATTTCTGATGGGGATCTGTTTGCGTACCTTGATGCCTTTGAGCGCGCCAGTAAACGCGGGGGCCTCGATTATCAGATGTATCGGGGCGTGGTGGACGGCATGGTGGCCGAAGGGTTTTTCCGCTGCGAACAAGGTGGCTATTGCGCCTAGCGGCAACGGGTGTGTGTCGCGCCAATAGAAAGGGAAGTCTTGTGGGGTTTATCGAAGTATTTTTAATCGGCGTCGGTTTGTCGATGGATGCCTTTGCCGTGGCAATATGTAAAGGCTTGGGCATGGCGCGTCTCAATGTGCGTCATGCTGTGATTATTGCGCTGTTCTTCGGCATTTTTCAGGCCGTGATGCCGCTTATCGGGTTTGCCCTGGGCACACAATTTGAATCGTTTATTTCTGGCTTCGATCACTGGATTGCCTTTGTGCTTTTGGCGGGCATCGGTGCCA
>JAVWGW010000330.1:0-653 GCA_036640375.1 Raoultibacter sp.
TGATTTCGACGGCTTCGCCCGTAAGAAAGTCGTTAACCTCAACTTTGTGATGCTGACCGAATACGCGGCCGACATCAAAACTGCGGTTGCTTACCCACCAGCGTCTCTGGCTAACACCCTTGGCGAGTGGATGGCGAAAAACGACAAAACGCAGCTACGTATTTCCGAAACCGAAAAATATGCGCACGTGACCTTCTTCTTCAACGGTGGCGTAGAAGAGCCGTTCAAAGGCGAAGATCGCATCCTGATCAACTCGCCGAAAGTGGCGACCTACGATCTGCAGCCGGAAATGAGCTCTGCTGAGCTGACCGAAAAACTGGTTGCGGCGATTGAGAGCGGAAAATACGACACCATCATTTGTAACTACCCGAACGGCGACATGGTTGGTCACACCGGCGTAATGGAAGCAGCGGTTAAAGCGGTTGAAGCGCTGGATCACTGCGTTGAGCAAGTGGCCAAAGCGGTTGAGTCCGTTGGCGGCCAATTGCTGATCACAGCAGACCACGGTAACGCTGAGCAAATGCGCGATCCGTCTACCGGTCAAGCACATACCGCACATACCAACCTGCCGGTTCCGCTGATTTATGTCGGTGGTAAAAACATCAAAGCTGTCGATGGCGGTAAACTTTCCGATATCGCCCCGACCATGCTGA
>JAVWGW010000331.1:0-650 GCA_036640375.1 Raoultibacter sp.
ACAGGTATGCGCGCCAAAAAAGGTTTGCGGTTGGGTGGCGCAAACGCGGGCGAGTTGCCTTCTTTTTGCCCTTCCCCACCAGCAGGTTTGCCCGCCTGAAAAACCAGCGCATCCTGAAAAGCGCGCTTCAATTCTTCTGCACTTTGAAAGCGTGCTTGCGGGTCAAGTTCGGTAGCGCGCACAAGCACCTGGCGCAGACCCGGCGGCACCTGTGGCGCAACAAAACCCTGCTTGCGCACCGTGCTATCGGGCGTTTTGCCTGTTAAGCAAAAATAAAGCAGCATGCCCAGGGCATACACATCGCTGCGCACATCGGTCTGGCCGAAGCCAAACTGTTCGGGCGGCGCATAGGCGCGCGTGCCAAAATGATGGGTGTCTTCTTCGCCATCTTGCTTAAAGGTGCGGGCAATGCCGAAATCGATAATGGTCAGAGTTTCCTGTGACACCATCACGTTGGAAGGTTTAAGGTCGCGATGTATAAGGGGCGGGTCAAACTTTGTGTGCATTTC
This sequence comes from Raoultibacter sp., assembly GCA_036640375.1. Classification (GTDB taxonomy): domain Bacteria; phylum Actinomycetota; class Coriobacteriia; order Coriobacteriales; family Eggerthellaceae; genus JAVWGW01. The sequence goes on from JAVWGW010000331.1 coordinate 510, forward strand.
ACTGACCGCATCGCATAGGCGAGGGAAAAGATCGGCCGATAAAACGCTGCTTGCGCCACAGCGCCCCACCACCGCCTGCAGCGTTTCACCGGGCACGCATTCCATGATGACGGCGTTATTTTCTTCCAGCGCGTAATATTC
>JAVWGW010000332.1:0-650 GCA_036640375.1 Raoultibacter sp.
CACCAAGAGCCTGGCACTGGTGTTGGCAGCCGTATTGGCCCTAACCCCCATGGCAGGCTTCCCCCTTACCGCCCTGGCAACAGACGACACCGCCGCACCGCAAGCGGAGGTTCCTGCCACCGCACAAACTCCTGCCACCGATGCCGCACCGCAAGCGGAAGCACCGGCCACCGATGCCGCACAGCCCGCCGCTCCTGCTCCCGCTGCCTCTGCTCCCGTCGCTGCTCCTGTTGTCGCAGGCGAGGGTGATGTTGCTATCAGCGAAGCAAACTTTCCCGATGCAAATTTTAGGAAGTGTATCGAAGAAAAAGGCTACGACACGAACGCCGATGGCATCTTGCAGGCGGCAGAACTGGAAAAGGTGACAGAGTTTGGAATGGAGCTGTATGACCCTTCTGCTGAGGAACAAGCAATCAAAGATCTGACCGGCATCAAGCTGTTCACGTCCCTGCAGAGTTTTAATGCCGGCCGCTTTTGGGCTCTTGAAGTGCTTGATTTGTCCGGGAGCAAAACGCTCAAAACATTTTCCTCGGGGCAACTGAAGCACGTCAATCTTGCCAATTGCGTAAATTTAGACGACTTTCAGCTGGCTGGATATGAAACGGAATATATCGATCTTTCTGGGTGCACAAGCCTAAAAGAGTTCTGGT
>JAVWGW010000333.1:0-638 GCA_036640375.1 Raoultibacter sp.
TAAACGCGCTGAGGTAGTGGCTAAACAGTGCGCTATCCCAGGTGTTATAGGCCTGTGCCATAATGGCCGCGCCGCGTTTTACGGTGATGTCTTCGGGGAAGGCGCAGGTGTCAAACACGACGCCGATGCGCTGCTTGGCGGCAACGAAGGCGGCCGCGCTGGCGTCTTCGAGCGGCGTGCCCAGCAAGTCGATGTTTCCGCTATCGGGAAAGACCAGACCCAAAGCCGCTTTGATGGTGGTGGTTTTGCCGGCACCGTTGCTGCCGATAAAGCCAACCACACAACCTGCGGGTACGTTTAAGTTTATGTCGCGCAAATCGAAGCCGTCGTAGTGCTTTGATAGCTTGCTTATACGTAATAAGTCGTTCATTAGTCGTCACTTTCTGTAATAAGGTCAAGCATGTCGTGTAATTCTTTGATGCTGATGCCGGCACTTTGTGCTTCGCGGGCGCTGTTTGCCAGCATTTCTTCGATGTGGCGCAGGCGCTCTTCGCGCAAAAGCTCGAAGTTGCCTCCCGCCACAAAGCTTCCTTTGCCCGGTACGGTTTCGATGAAGCCCTGCGCTTCTAATTCGGCATAGGCACGCTTTGTGGTGATTACGCTGATGCGCAAATCGCCCGCCAGGGCGCGAATGGAGG
>JAVWGW010000334.1:0-634 GCA_036640375.1 Raoultibacter sp.
TTCCTCGGGTGCATCAGAGCAGCTCAAAGAACTTGCCGAAGCGATGCAGATCCCCGTGGTGTGCACGCTTACCGCCAAGGGCGCGTTTGCTGCAACCCACCCTTTGTGCTTGGGTGCCGTTGGCATGCACGGGTCGCGCTATGCCAATCGTGCCATAAACGAATCCGACCTTATTATCGCTGTTGGCGCACGTTTTTCCGACCGCGTAACGGGGAAGCTGACCGATTTTGCCCCCGCGGCGCGCGTTATCCATATCGACATCGACCCTGCCGAAATTGGTAAAAATCGTTGTGCTAACGTGCCCATCGTGGGCGATGCCAAAGGTGTTTTGGCGGGCATCAGCGCTGCTGTGCGCAAGCTTGACGCCCAGCCGCGTACGCACGATTGGCTGATCCAGATTGAAGCCTGGCGCGCCGCGCATCCTTTCTGCCATCCCGGATTGCCGCTTGACGGCGAGGTGATCGCCCCGGAAGGTGCGCTTGATTTGCTGTCTGACCTGCTAGATCCCACCACGTCCATCGTTGTTACCGATGTGGGCCAGCACCAAATGTGGGCGGCTCAGCACATCGATCGCGAAGTGCCGCGCACCTTTCTTTCCAGCGGCGGCGCGGGCACGATGGGTTTTGGCTTGCCG
>JAVWGW010000335.1:0-631 GCA_036640375.1 Raoultibacter sp.
GGAAGCGAAGCTGCATCGCCAGAAACTCGTCCTCCCAGGCCTCCGTCAAACGGTAGACGCCGCGCTGCACACGTTCAAGCTCGCCCGCCTTCACGAGGTCAGAGAGCCGGGCTCTCGGCATGCCCGCGCCAACGACCTGCATCGTCGTAACCAATCCACCGTTGTTCCGCGCCATATCGACTATCTCTTGCATTGCCGTCACCGCCCCCCATTTGTTCGTTTAGACTGAATATTATCACATATTCAGTCTAAACGAACAAATCGCCAAATCATACGCTGTCTGCAAGTTGACCCAAAACTCAGGTGTCGTATTCAAGACGACAGACAAGAGCCAACTATTCAAAATAAAACTCTTTATGAAACAGGCACCAGTTGGGCTTTGTCAATACGGACAATTAGTTCATTTACCCACTCTATTGCCCCATCAACGCCTGATTTTACAGAAAAAATTTCCGATTGAGATGCGTACAGTAAGTCCCAATTATCACCTTTTGTTACGATTGGCGGCCAGGACTGTTTGTCTCGGTAGCGAAACAAGCGCATACATACGTTTTTAACTTCTGCCAGTTCCACATTCGTGCTTGCAAAAATAAGTTGCAAATCGATCAGATCACGAGCCCTGTCTCCTCCG
>JAVWGW010000336.1:0-630 GCA_036640375.1 Raoultibacter sp.
TTAAAAACACGCCGTCGGGCCGCGCGGCTAGCACCGTGGCCGCCGGGGTATCCCAGGGCACCACTTCCACGCTGCAGCCCACACGCACGAGGTTTTCCAAAATTGAGCGCTTGACGCCGCAATCGTAGGCAATCACCTTATAGCGCGGGGCCGCAGCGGGTGCCAGCGCGAAACTGTGGCTGGGCGCCTGCGCCCCCGGCGCGCCCGATGCCCCCGGCGCAACAAAGGGATGGGGCGCCGCGCACGAAACGCTGGGCACCAGGTTTAGCCCCACGATCGATTCGCTGGCGCGCACCTTGGCAAGCAGACTTTCGGCGTTGGTATCCAGCGTGGAAAGCACGGCGCGCTGGGCACCGCAATCGCGAATGTGACGTGTGAGCGCGCGCGTATCCACGCCTTCTATGGCCACCACCTGGTGCTGGCGCAAAAAATCAGGCAGGCTTAGCTGCGAGCGCCAATTGCTGGGCGTGGTGCACATATCGTGGACCACCAGGCCGCGCAGGGCGGGCGTATCGGATTGCACATCGTCAAGATTCACGCCGTAGTTGCCAATTTGAGGGTAGGTCAGGGTGATAATCTGGCCCGCATACGACGGATCGCTTATCACTTCCAAATAGCCTTCCATAGACG
>JAVWGW010000337.1:0-624 GCA_036640375.1 Raoultibacter sp.
GCTTCAAAGGACTTACTGAGTATGTTAATAAAGTTTTCCATGGCGCTATCTTATCTCTTTTAAAAGGATGTTACAAGTTTCTACAAAAATTGAAGAAGTTTGTCACTTGGCTGCCCAATTCTGTGTGAAGACGGTGCAGGTAGGGGGTTTCTCTAGGCAAGCCATGTGTCGCGCGTGCCGCGCTCTTAATTAAGCTAGGGCATAGCTGCATCCCGTGCGTGGTGTACGCAGGCACTCGCGAAGATCACCGCGAGGCATCTATCTTTCTTATCAGATCATGACTATTAGTTGCAGGTCGATAAGGTCATGCGCCCGGGCGCTGCCATCCTCGCTGCTACCATGAATCTTCTGGGCTATTTGGTGGTGGAAAGCCAGGACTTGCCATAATAAGCCAGCTTTATCTCAAACGGCTGCTTTATCATGCTTGCTCCAGTTTCTTGAAAAGTTGGACCGCCTGCTCGCCTGTGATATAGCCTTGACGCTTAGCCTCGCGGGTTGCATCTTCCAACCTTTCGGGCATCATAGTTTTCTGACATGCAAAAATGGCATCCTGCACGCTTTGTGAGGGGATGCCTTCGTAGTGCACGATTACATCATTAGCTGTTTTCAATACGATGTAGTCAG
>JAVWGW010000338.1:0-611 GCA_036640375.1 Raoultibacter sp.
GACACAGTGGCATCAAAGCAGATGGGCGCAGGGTCTGGCAGGCCGACTTTTCTGAACATTTCCACAATGTCTGGCGCAATGTAATAGTCTGCTATTTCAGCATCGCCTATTTCATTGTGCCCTACTTCCAAACGGACGGTATTCCATGGCTTTCCGTTGTAGTCCAGTTTTACCTCAAAAGGCTGCATGACGTAAGCGGTTGGTACGTCTTTAGGGGTGGCAGGCTGCTTCCTTACAAGCCTTCCCGTAAAGTTATTCCACCCGCTGGATAAAGAATCTTCGAGCTCTTGGATAAAACTGCCTAGTTCTTGATTTCTGGCAGTGTCAAGGTCGCGCGTAAAGCGCGTCGCCTGATTTCCGTAGCGGATTTTGAGCGAACTTCCGCCCTTGACTACACCATCTGGCAGCATTTGAGCTACAACTACATCGGCGAACAATGTTCGGGTGCGTAAGGCTGCCGGGCCTCTTCCAAATTCTCTCTCGATTGCTTTATCAAGGTTTACTCTGCTATTGGGTTGCTTGGGTTGTGCCATGTTAGCTCTTTTCTGATTGCTTCGACATCTCGCTTTGTCACCAGGCCTTCTGCCAGGGCATCTACCAGCGCTTCTTCC
>JAVWGW010000339.1:0-611 GCA_036640375.1 Raoultibacter sp.
TGTCGCGAACAGGCACGCAAGAACAAAGATTGGGCGCTGGCCGACAAGGTGCGCGACGGCCTGACGGCGTTGAAGTTGACTATTGAAGATACGCCCCAAGGCCCCAGGATCTGACGGCGGGCTGTGGCGGCCAGCTAGGCGTTCAAGCCTCTCGCGGCTTTCGTTCGCGTACAGGGAGTACGCTCTCTTCAAGCAGCTCGGTCTTTCACGTCTATCTGACTCACCACAGGCCGCCTGTCGTTTCCGTTGTTGATCTCAACCTGTGGCGGCGCGTGACCGGCGCTTCGCGCGGTCACGGTGCGGCGCGTCTTGGTTGAATTAGATTGCGGAAGGCGGAAGCCCTTTGGATTCCTTCTGAAGCTTTTTACCATCGTTTTGGATTTTCCGCTTAAGCTTTTTCACGTCTTCTTCTGCGGGAAGCTTCTCGGGCTTGATGCCTCGCTTGCCCAGAAGGTCGCGTACTCCCGTGTTGTTCTGGATGTGTTCTCCAGCTATCGGTCGCTCCCCATAAAGATTTTTCTCTTCATAGCTTCTCGGTCTCCGTAAGCCCGTCGCGTGCAGCAATGCGCGCTATGGCTGCCATGCGTGCTTCGATGAGTTCTTGCTTACGT
>JAVWGW010000340.1:0-609 GCA_036640375.1 Raoultibacter sp.
GTAAATCAGCCTGTTCATTCTTCAAGTAGCGAGCCAGCAACTGCGCATCACTGAAGTCTGTTTTAGCGCGACCACCTGTGCCTTTGCGGTAATGGCTAAGGCGATATCCATCAATCACGTAAACGATATGGCCCATCGAATGAGCCAAGTTGACGGTATCCACGTGATAGATATTGGTGGCTTCAATTGCGATGGCGCTGCCCGCAGGCAAAGACTTCAGCCATGCCTTCAGCTCGCTTTTCTTGTTCGATACGATCTTTGTTTCAGCAGTTTCACTTTGATAAACAACTACTTCGGCTTTAGCGACATCCACTCCAATGATTGATTGCGAGACAGTCATTGCCATGAGAAAAGCTCCGGGTTAGGGTTTACGGGCTTGTCGGGGCTTCACCGTTGCGCTGGCTTGCTTCTATCGTCGGTCATGGCCGATGCATTCCTTATCGGCGCTTTGGTGAAGGGGTGGGGCGAAGTCTCCCACGGTCTGTACTGGCTAGAGTCAGATGCTGGCTTTTAGTCCCACCACCCCTACAAGTCTAACCATACAAGCTGGCTTGCCTGCGATAGCGCTCTCAGCGGCTCAGATACATCCGTGTCGTGAGCAGGTAGACG
>JAVWGW010000341.1:0-595 GCA_036640375.1 Raoultibacter sp.
CCAGCGAATAGATGGGCGTTTTGTTTTTCCAAAGCGCTGCTTTATTGGCGCTGCGCGCTTCATCGAACAGCAGCGGCGCGATAAACAGAACCAAAAAAAGCTCGGGGTCTAAGGTGACATCGATGGGGGTTACGGCAAAAAGCGCGATCAGCAATCCCATGCCAATTTGAATCAGCGGTGCTGAAACTTTGGAAACAAGCTGGGAAATGACGGAAGAGAGTAATACGGCGGCAAGGAGTAATAAAACAAGTTCAAGCGTTTGCATGGTGTACTCCTTTGCGTTGGCGGGGATTCTATTCTAACTCGTTTTGGGGAAGACGCAGCGTCCCGCCGCAAGGAGTACCTCTTCTACAAAAAATATTCCGGTGGGCGGCAAAGCTGTTGCCAAGGCGGGTACACCGTGCTGTAGTTGTGGGGATAATTTGATGCCTACATAATGAGAAAGCGCAGGTGAGGAGCGTTTATGTACGGTTTTGTTCAAGTTTTTCGCAAAACAGGTTTTCTTTTCTTCTAAAAGTCTTGCGTCGCCTAGCCAAAACCCCTATAATTCTCGCTTGCGTCTCGGTGGGTATAGTTCAGTTGGATAGAACGCCAG
>JAVWGW010000342.1:0-587 GCA_036640375.1 Raoultibacter sp.
ACGGGCAGTGCTTCCTGGCCTCCAACTCCGACGGCAACCCCATCAACTACTATGGCGACCGCCGTGCCAGCTGGCAGCTGGGTGTGGTCCTCGGCTTCTCTTTATAATCTTTCATCTCAAAATCAGCAGGTTTATCCTGCGGTTATCCCAACAAGCAGGAAACTGAGGGATACGGCTATTATGGTAAAAAGACCAGCTAAATAAAGTCAAGGGATAATTCGAGACTTTTTAGGTAGCACATTGACAGCTGAATAGGGGATAAAGAACGTATATTGAGACGGTTTTGAGCATGCTGTCGCAAGCCTTCGTAAAAGCTGTAGGCTAAAGAGGTTTGTCGAGGAGCGGCTAACTTTGTGCGATAGCGTTGTCCTTTTGCGATTGGACAGAGGGTCTTGGCTCGTAAGGCCGTTGTTCTTTCATGACAGCGAGTATTACACCTGCGAGCTTGCGAGCAACGCCTGACAGTGCAACGTAGTGATGCTTGCCGCGCGCCCTCATGGAGTCATAATAGTCACCGAAGTAGGGGTCATGCATCCTTGCAGTGTCAGCGGCGTTCATGAGCGCGTAGCGCAAGTAACCACTGACCT
>JAVWGW010000343.1:0-586 GCA_036640375.1 Raoultibacter sp.
GGGGGTATTGGCATCAGTGGCAGGCGCTTCTGCCTGCGGGGTGTCACCGGCATCGACGGTGGGAGTATCCGCATCGGCAGTGGGGGTATCGGCTGCGGGAGCGTCTTCGGCATCAATGGTGGGAGCCTCTGTTTGCGGTGCGGCAACTTCGCCTGTTGCAAGGGCGGAGACAGGGAAGCCAGCCATGGGGGTTAGCGCCAATACGGCCGCCAGCACCAGTGCCAGGCTCTTGCTCGATTTCTTCATTTTCGTCATAGTGCTGTCCCCTCGATTGCGTCGCGTGTGCGTTTGCGCTGGCGGTCTACGGTGAAGCCGCCTACTAGCCATACAGCCAGAAGTAACAAGATTAACGGGATGTGACTGTGCTGCAGATCAAGGGATTTCGCGCCCAAGGTGGGGTTTTCCAGCTGGCCTTGCGGGGTGGCAGGCTCGGCTGTGGCCTTGGCAGGTGCTTCTGTTGTGGCCGCCGGGGTTGCTGCGGCGGCAGGGGCGGCGGACAGCTCTACAGTGTTAGTGCGTTCCACAATCGTGGTGCCGCCACCATTATTATTGCCGTTGCCGTTGTTGCCGCCATTATCGGGAACAA
>JAVWGW010000344.1:0-583 GCA_036640375.1 Raoultibacter sp.
GGATCACCTCCTTTCTAGGGTGTATATGAACAAGAAGTAGTTAAGGCTACAAAAAACAAGGTAGAAGTGATACAGTTATTTCGATTATTTGGTACTGGATGTTTTGCAAGGGAAAAGATTAAAACATAGAATTCAGGAATTGGGAACAGTTGCTGAAAATATGTTTTAAGTTTTAAATTGAGAGATTTAAAGCCATAACAAGAGTTTTAAAATAGGATTTTTTGAGATGAGTTTGGGATTTTAAGCGTGTGAACGAGGAGCGAGTATAAAAATACAGCGACGAGGGAGCAGGCGAAGAAAGCACAAAAGCAGCCAAAAAAGACATTTTAAAAATGCTGGGTCAGCGGTTCGATCCCGCTCATCTCCACCAGTGGCTAACCAAAGCCTAGTAAAAGGCGACGGAGGATAGAAAAGCACCACAAAGCAATAACTTGTAAGGGCTCATAGCTCAGCTGGTTAGAGCACACGCCTGATAAGCGTGAGGTCGGTGGTTCGAGTCCACTTGAGCCCACCAAAGCTTGTTCACGAAGTGAATAAGCAAAAGGGAGCAATCCCACCAAAGCTTGTTCACGAAGTGAATAAG
>JAVWGW010000345.1:0-576 GCA_036640375.1 Raoultibacter sp.
AGCCGACGAACCCACGCCGGGGCTCGATTTGGACAAGGCCCTGGTGGCGCTAAAAGATTTCCGCGATTTTGCCGATGCGGGCGGCGGCGTGCTGCTTATCACCCACGACATCGAACTGGCGCTGCGCATAGCTGATCGTGTGGCCGTATTTAAGGAAGGCACGGTTGTGGAAGAAACCGCCGTCGCAAACTTTGCCTCACCCGATTTGCTGGCCCATCCCTTCAGCCGCGCGCTTTGGCACGCCCTGCCCGACCACGATTTTGCCCCCGAGGCAATCCCTGCGCCCAAAGGAGGCCAGCCATGCTAGAGGCGCGCGACCTTAGCTTTGCCCACGCAGCGCGCAACGCAAGCGCCCCGCCGCTGTTCAGCAACTTCAACCTGCAGCTTGCACCCGGCGAGCGCGTGGCGCTAAGCGCTCCTTCCGGCGCGGGCAAAACGACGCTGTGCCGCCTGCTTGCCGGGTACGAAAAGCCGCAGGCGGGCAGCATCGTGCTTGATGGCAAGCCGCTTGGCGCGCGGGGGGTGTGCCCGGCGCAGATGATTTGGCAGCACCCCGAAACGGCGGTTGACCCCCGC
>JAVWGW010000346.1:0-572 GCA_036640375.1 Raoultibacter sp.
GTTTACTGCTATTGAGGGCTACGAATTGTATCGCGTGCTGGTGGATGGCACACCTTTGGTTACGCCCCCCGCCGTGCCGCCAAGCAAATATAACTTCCCGGCCAATACCGACGCAACAAAAGACCACAGCATCGAGGCGCAGTTTAAGGTCGCAGGCACCAACCCCGATGAAACATTCGACATAATCGCATCGGTCGACGCCGGCGGCGGCGGCGCCATTACTCCTTCCGGCACAGTTAAGGTACGTAAGGGCGATTCGCAGATGTTTCTCTTCACGCCCGAAGCGGGCACCCCGCCTGCCGCGAACAAGGCCGTGGCTTCCATAACGGTTGATGGTGTGCAAACGCCTTATACCGCCGACCGCTACACGTTTACCAATGTGCAGGCGCCGCATACGATATCGGTGCAGTTTGTTGATGCGCCCGTCGAAGTGTACTGGACGGTCAGCGTTGCGGCGGGCCTGCACGGCACAGTTGCCCCCGCAGGCGACAATTCGGTGCTTGAGGGCGATTCGCTGCCCTTGACCATAACGCCCGACGAAGGGTGGGAGACCGATCAGGTGCTGGTGGATG
>JAVWGW010000347.1:0-571 GCA_036640375.1 Raoultibacter sp.
GTAGATGTGCACCTTGTACCGTGGGCAGACCTCACGGTAATCGGGCAGTCGCTGTCCGGCAATGTTACCATCGCCGAGCAATTTAAAAACGGCAAACCCACACTTACCATAAAGAGCAATCAAGGAAATATTACCGTGAAGTAGCATAGAGTTAAGGTGACGAGGTGCGTTTTCGGGACTTTACGGCGGTTTTGCTGTAATCGGCATGGACAGAACAAAGACTGTTATGTTCCCACGCGAGATATTTTTTTGATATTCACGGGCGCTTTTTTGTAGTACAATAAAAATATAATTTTTACTTATGTAAAGGAAACATTATTTTGGAAAACATCCTTTCAACTTTTCCTACTGCGCTTGAAATTGTAGGGCTGCTTGCATTTAGCGTATCCGGTGTCATTGCCGCGCTGCAAAAGCATCTCGACCTTATGGGCGTAATCGTGCTCGCCATCACCACCGCATGCGGCGGCGGTATATTGCGCGATATTCTTCTGCAAAACGGCATTCCTGTCTTTTTTACAAATTATTCTTACATTGTCACCGTCTGCATTGCCATTATAGCCGCGCTTGTGTT
>JAVWGW010000348.1:0-251 GCA_036640375.1 Raoultibacter sp.
ACCAGGCTGCATCTGGCCAAGTAAAAACTTCCAACCAGGCCACCTCCACACAGGCAACCGCGTCCGTGGCACTTGCTGCCGACACCACCACCGTGCTGGATAACGGGCTGGTTTTTGTTATTGATAACGCCACAAACACGGCAGCTGTGACTGGTTGGTACGGCACACAGCCGGCCGAAAACCTCACCGTACCTGCGCAAATCCGCCACAACGGTAAGTTAGCGGAAGTAAACATCTTAGGGGGTGTTTCT
>JAVWGW010000348.1:261-570 GCA_036640375.1 Raoultibacter sp.
CCCGAAAACCTCCCCTCCCCCCCGCAGACCCCCCCCCACCGCAAGTAACCGCAAGTAAACCACTCCGGGGGGGGGGGGCTCCGTGCCGTCCTAGGTTCTGAGGATTCCACCAAACAAACACCTGCCTCCGCACAAACCTCTACACTCCAAAAAATTCAAAAAAATGCACCCAAGCCCGCAAACCCCTCCGCCACAGGCCAAGAGGGTACTTTGGCGCAGCTGCCTAACCTTACTTCGCTTACCATCCCCGAATCCATCACGGCAATCACCAGCGATACCTTCACCGATTGCCCCCGCCTATCCTCCATA
>JAVWGW010000349.1:0-570 GCA_036640375.1 Raoultibacter sp.
TATAATTCCCCTCCCATATCCGCAGGTTTATCCTGCGGATATCCCCACAGCAAAAAGGTTCCAGGTTGTATGCGTGGTGTCGCCGCATCAAAGCAGTAAGCCACCACCCTGCCCTCTATCGAAGTCGCTCGCCGTGTGCTATTTCTGCTCGTTCATTTTCTTCAGGTTGGCAAGTTTCCAAAGTGCTTCAGGGTTCTTCCGTGCATTGTTTAGAATTGTTCCTTCAAACAATAGTTCCGGAGCATAATCGGCTTGAGCAAATCGAGTAAGGAATTGAATTTCTGCGTCTGTTTTTGGCAAAACGAAACGTTGAACGAAGGCGTCACCTTGTGCAATTAAGGCATCGATGTGTGCATGTTGTCCGTTGCGGAGCATGGGGTCTAGCTGCTCAATCACTTCGTTCCCTCGTCCCGTAAACACCTTTGATGCGCGATCTTCTAGCGCCTGCGGAAAGCGCTTTGATATCGCCGCATGAAAGAGCGCAAGCTTGTGGCAAAGTTCTTCGGTATAGTAGCTGCTTTCAATTGCGTGCCTCATGTAGAAATCAAGGTTTGCGATGTCATAGAGGTC
>JAVWGW010000350.1:0-563 GCA_036640375.1 Raoultibacter sp.
ATTGTCAAAACAAGCGCCCCTCACTGTGTAGGGGCGCTTGTCATTTTGGACGTATGCGGAAAATCGGGGCTTTCTGGGTGGGGAACCTGGGCCTAGTAGCTTGTTCCCTCGATTGCGTCGTGTGTGTGCTTGCGTTGGCGGATTACTGCGAAGCCGCCTACCAGCCATACGGCTAGCAGCAACAAGGCTAGCGGGATGTGGCTGTGTTGCGTGTCGAACGCTTGGGCACCCAAGGCGGGGTTTTCCAGCTGGCCTTGCGGGGTGGCATTATCCGCGACGGCCTGGGCAGGTGCTTCTGTTGTGGCTGCGGTGGTTGCCGGGGTGGCAGGAGTTTCCGGGGCAACAGCTTGCGGCGCGGCAGGCACAACTACGGTGTTGATACGTTCCACAATTGTGGTGGTGCCCCCACCGTTATTGTTGCCGCCGTTATCGGAAACAACCGGCGGGGTGGGCGGAACAACCGGGTCGGCAGGATCAACCGGGGGCTTCGGCGGATCGATGGGATCAACCGGATCAACCGGAGGCTTTGGGGGGTCGGTTGGATCAACCGGTGGCTTCGGGGG
>JAVWGW010000351.1:0-558 GCA_036640375.1 Raoultibacter sp.
ACCCCAAAACAGGTAAGGACTGATCATGGTAGGAAAAAGAAGAAACAAAAACACCAGCTATGCCGCCGGCCGCACCAACGAACCTCTTGCGCCGGCGCCTTCTGTGGCAAAAAATCCTGAGGGCAACGTTACACTGCTTGCCCGCATCACGGCTTGCGCGGTTATTGTCGCCTTGGCTGCCGTCGTGTTTTCGCTGGTTACTGTAGGGGGAAGCCAGGGAGAGTTAGCGGCCATGAAGGCAACCAGCGCAAACGCCGTGGTTGCAAAAGCCGCGATACCGAAAAACACGGTGATCACCGAAGATTTGGTGGAAACCACCACCGTGCCCACCACGTATATCGAAGAGCAGTGCGCCACAGCAGCCCAGGAAGTTGTGGGCAAAACCACCCTTACGGCCATTGCCGCCAAAGGCCAAATTGGCAGCAATGATGTGGCCGGGCCGGCCAACACCTCTTCGCTTGCCGCCGCCGTTGAAAGCGATTGGTTTGCGGCATCGGTAAGCGTCGACGCCGAAACGGGCCTGGGCGGATTGCTGGTGCAAGGAGATCGCGTCGATGT
>JAVWGW010000352.1:0-556 GCA_036640375.1 Raoultibacter sp.
CTTTGCCCAAAAAGTCTTTGAGGCGCACATTGGTGGGGTTGCTGAAAAACTCGGCCGGCGGCGCTTCTTCCATAATCACGCCCCCGTCGATGAACACCACGCGGTGCGCCACTTCGCGCGCAAAACCCATTTCGTGCGTCACAATCGCCATCGTCATCCCCTCGATGGCAAGCTGTTTGATAACATCGAGCACTTCATGCACCATTTCGGGGTCAAGTGCACTCGTCGGTTCGTCAAACAGCATCACGTCCGGCTGCATGGCAAGGCAGCGCACAATGGCCACGCGTTGCTGCTGTCCACCCGATAATTTGATGGGATATTCGCTTGCTTTGTCGGCGAGGCCGACGCGCTCTAAAAGCTTCATAGCCGCTTTTTCGGCCTCTGCTTTCGGTGTTTTTTTAATTTGAATCGGCCCTAACGTGATATTTTCGAGCACGGTTTTGTTGGCAAATAAATTAAAATTCTGAAACACCATGCCGATTTTCTGCCGCATTTTATTGATATTGGCATGTTTGTCAGTGATGTCGCTGCCCTCGAAAATAATATGACCGCCGGT
>JAVWGW010000353.1:0-552 GCA_036640375.1 Raoultibacter sp.
GATGCAAATGTTGTAACTCCAGACGCATCTGTACGCGCAGCTTGGCATCAAGGTTAGAAAGCGGCTCATCGAACAGGAATACCGCCGGGTCACGTACAATCGCTCGTCCCATCGCTACGCGCTGGCGCTGGCCGCCGGAAAGTTCGCGCGGACGACGTTTGAGCAGCTCACCTAGCTCGAGAATACGCGCCGCCTCATTTACCCGCTCAGCAATGTGTTCCTTGCCCATCCCGCGGATTTTCAGCCCCCAGGCCATGTTTTCTTCAACGCTCATATGCGGGTAGAGAGCATAGTTTTGAAAGACCATCGCAATGCCGCGATCCTTCGGCTCCATCTCGGTGACGCGTTTATTATCAATCCAGATATCGCCGCCGCTTACCCGTTCAAGCCCGGCCACCATCCGCAGCAGCGTAGACTTACCGCAACCGGATGGTCCAACCATCACAATAAATTCCCCGTCCGCGACGTCCAGCGTCAGCGGTTTAATCACCTGGGTTTTACCGTCCCAGCTTTTGGTTACTGCCTGTAGTTTTAAACCAGCCATTTTTATTT
>JAVWGW010000354.1:0-549 GCA_036640375.1 Raoultibacter sp.
CACGCAGCGCCCTGCGGAAGGCGGGCAACAGGATAGAGGCAAGGGCGAACAGCCTGCGCGCGAGGCGCGCAAACCGCGACGCCGTCGCAACAGCAAAAACGCCGGGGGCCAAAGTTTGGATGCAGCGCCCAAGCAGGGTGCAGCTTCCAAGCAAGCGCCGGTGGCTAAGCAGGGAACAGCTTCCAAGCAGGGCGTGCGCCCTGGGCAAAACTCATCAGGTCTGCGCAACGCGCCTTCGCAGCGCCGGGGCCGCCCCGCGCGGGAAGCCTCACCTGCGCAGGAAGGTTCTTCTGCCACATCACCAAGGCCTGAAGGGCATCGCCGTGCGCGTCGCCGCACACGCAAGACGGGAGGCGAGGGCGGTGAAGCTTGAGTATGCGCTGCTGACCGATTTATATCAGCTGACGATGGCGCAGGGTTATTGGGAAGTCGGCAAGACCGATGAACAGGCGTGTTTCCATATGTACTTTCGCGAAAACCCTTTCAAGGGTGGTTTCGCGGTGGCGTGCGGTATGGCGCAACTGGCCGAAATTATCGAAGAATTCGCTT
>JAVWGW010000355.1:0-548 GCA_036640375.1 Raoultibacter sp.
TGTAGCCATGCTTTCTCATTCCACCTTTGGGTCGGCCAAAAATGATGATGCGACCAAAGTGATTGAAGCCACTGCCATCGCCCACCAACTGGACCCCGAGCTTGCCCTTGAAGGCGAATTGCAGCTTGATGCCGCCATCGTTAAATCGGTTGGAAGCTCAAAAGCCCCGGGCTCCAAGGTTGCGGGCCGGGCAAACGTACTTATCTTCCCCGATTTGGATGCGGGCAATATTGGCTATAAGCTGGTACAACGCTTGGCGCACGCCGAAGCCTATGGGCCGATTACCCAGGGCATCGCCGCGCCGGTAAACGATCTTTCGCGCGGCTGCACCGCTGAAGATATCATCGGCGTTATCGGCATAACCGCCGTGCAATGCCAGGCCAAAAAAGCCGCCGAAGCCTAAAAGGCGACGGCGGCAGCTTAAGGTTATTTGACAAGATGGGCGGGGGTTGGCGGGTTTAAGCTCGCCCATCCCCGCCTTCTTGCTAGAGGCGTTCGTGGATGATGTCGAAGGTATCCAACGCTATCATCAGTTCTTCGTTGGTGGG
>JAVWGW010000356.1:0-545 GCA_036640375.1 Raoultibacter sp.
TCATGAGAACCGCTACATCGCGAGCCTCTAAATCGTCGAAGGAGATGTTGCGACCCTTGGGAAGAAGCTTTCGCAATTCCACGTGATTTCTCTCTTATGTTCTCGAGTTTGCTATGTGCCGAACCCCTCTTCCAGCTGAGGATACTTCGCAATTTGAGCACATAGCAAAACTATCCTTTTCCCATCTGCAGCCTGATGAGATAGGAGAAAACCATGCAGGTAGACGAACGTCTCGATGCATTCCGCACGTTCATCGAAGCCAACGGCAATTCACCCAATGTTTGCGCCATGTACTTCAAAAGAGTCCGCACGTTCCTCGGAAAGCATTCTGAGGCAATGACCGCCGACGAGCAGGTCCTCAGGGAAATAGTAGATGAGTACATCGAATCCCTTCCCGTAACCTCGGGTATAGGCGTCACCGCAACTGCGGTCAGGTACTACTGGACGATGAGGTTCGGGAAGCCGTACTTCAGGCGTTTCGACCCGCGAAGCTATCCCGTGAACCAGTCCATCGAGCGGGAGTGCCTCGAGTTCGAAGCGCAGCT
>JAVWGW010000357.1:0-545 GCA_036640375.1 Raoultibacter sp.
CCATTTCTCTTCATTTTCGAGCCGCAAACCGTACAGAGAACAGCTTTCATGGCATCTCCCAAAAATCCAGTTTTAAACGCTGTTTTTTATGGTATTGAACTGGGAGGATAATGCAAAAACGGACACACTTTTTGTCCTATACGCCAAAAAATACCACTTGAAGTGGCCGGATGAACGAAAAAGATCTAATTATTCTGCGGAACTACCGGTATATAGACAAGCTCTCCGCCGCTATGAGCTAGTCAGCCTATATTTTGACCCCTGCTTGAGGAGTCGCAGAGAAAACAAAAAAGCAATAGCACAAAGGAGCGCGTAAACAACTGCAAGTAACGCGGAAGCCTGAAACGCCAAACCTATTCCCAGGGAATAAAAAATATTTCCAATAAGAAGTGGTGGTGCAATCACGATTGAAAATATAACTCCGCCTATGAACATTTCGTTTGCATAAGCAATAGCAAAGCCAGTTATCATCAGTGCTGCCAATGCGGTTCCTAGTATCAGGCAGAGCACAAAAGGAAAGGAAAGTGGATAAAGAATGAAACCAG
>JAVWGW010000358.1:0-531 GCA_036640375.1 Raoultibacter sp.
TAATACTCCTTTGTGTCGGTCGCTGCACGCAAGCGTGCACACAGCAACGGGGTTTCAGATGGTGCGTTTTCTTGCTGGCTACACTTTAGAACCTTATGCGAAAAAAGTCTGCAATTTGTCATGAACAGCAAATCCAGCGACATGAACGACAACAAAAAGCCCTTCCCGGGGTGTTTTTGCGCCAAAAAAGAAGGTGAGCCATCAGAGGCTTAGGAGAAGGGGTGCTCCACATGGTCTCTTCAAATCTTTAAACTTCTCAAAAGTGGAATGCTCTACCACTTTTGAGAAGTTTTATCACAAAGAGCAGAAAAGCCAGATGCTTCACTGCGCCCAGGAAATAAAAGAGTGGAAGCGCTAGGCTAGTTCTTGTTGTTCGTTGGGTTGCAACAGGCCACCGCAGGCTTCTTTTAGGCTATCAGATTCGCCCAGAAGTTTTTCCACGGTAACATTGCGCAGCGAGGCTTCAAAGCCCTCGCGAATAAGTTTGTAGGAAAGATGCAGCGGGCATTTGTGTTCTTCGCCGTGGACGCA
>JAVWGW010000359.1:0-540 GCA_036640375.1 Raoultibacter sp.
TTTCTACCGCGTTGTCAATTTCGCGCTTGAGCACCTCTTCGGATACAAAAGCATACTTGCCACGACCGTTTTCAGTGATGTGCACGATCTCTCGGTCGGCTAGCGCCTTGATTTCGCGTTGCTGGTTTTTCAAGGCTGTCGAAGGATAGATTGCCGGCATAAAAAACTCCTCCCCAGTAAAGACCGTAATTGCGGTCTTATTTAGGTATGATTTTAACACAGATTGCTCGCACTCGTTCTTCTTGCTCTAGCATTTACAGGCAAAACGACATGTAGAGGGGAAGGAATGCTCTTTCTTGTTCGCTTCGGTGCTGCTTGGGCGACACGACATACTCAATGCCTACGCGGCTTTTGAACTTGACCTTGAACTTGTCGAGCGAAACCGTAGAATAACGCTTGCCCGATTTAACCTCAAGGAGCCTGGTGCGACGCTAGGCCCTTTGGCGTACATCCTCAAGCAGCGGGACGATTGTCTTTCTGTCAACAAAGCTTATATCTTGTCCGTAGGCTTCAAGCATGTTCTTGTCGTCGCGGCTCACC
>JAVWGW010000360.1:0-536 GCA_036640375.1 Raoultibacter sp.
CGGGGGACTACCCCCGGCTCTTGGAAGTAGTTCCTTTCGGAACCACCAATAAGTTTATACCACACTCCCACTCCTGCCGCTAGAGGCACCTCGGTAAGTGACTGCACCGTGAAGCATTCGTGAATAGCGCGAAAATGCAAAACGCCCTTTCCTAAAAAGAGCTGGACCGGGGTGAAACCGCCCTCATTCAACCATTGGTTACAAGATTCCAGCGCAGGTGATGGAAGACTTCTTTACCAGAACCAAACCTGTGTGCTCAACCATCCGGAAGGCGGCATAAGTTCTCTCACTTTTGTGTCCGAAATCTTGACACAGGTCAATTATTCATAAATTCTGCTTATACCCATTGATTCTCGCACTCCCTTAATGTGCGAATCCCGAATAGACTGACTAGGTACTATTCTCTTATTTCTAAGTTCATAGGCTGCCTTCAGTGCTCCTCTTTTAGACAGAACTGTCCCGCTTGCGAAAATTTCATTCAGAACCTCTTGAAAACGGCGAGCAGTTAATACATAGCAATTAGGCGGTAGGTATTC
>JAVWGW010000361.1:0-533 GCA_036640375.1 Raoultibacter sp.
TATCGAAAACGAAGTGCAACCTATTGATTACTACGGTTCAACCGAAGATGTTGGCGTTATTTCAGTAAAGGCTGTTTCAAATGAAGCTATTCATTCTCGCGTGCAAGATGGAAAGCAGGTAGAAACCCCTATTGGGCAGATTATTCAAGGTATTAAGCTCATCGAAGATACACACGTTATGTCCAGTGGTACTGAAGATTTGTACGAGTTTTCCTACACCAAGGCCATCGTGTTTGTTCTACCGGATCGCCAATTGGTTCTTGAGAAGGATGTTTGGCTGTCTGAGGATATCTTTATCTATCGCGGTGCCAAGGCTGAAAGTAAGATTATGGCGATAGATTTAGAGCTGGAAGAGTCTGATGAATATAAGTTCCGCGCAACGCGCACGACAACGGACTTAGCAAACACGCTATCATTCTAAAAAACTTCATTGCTTGTGGCTGTTCAGTGCCCCAAACGCAAGTGAACCCGGGGAATCCCGGGTTCACTGTTTTACTGCGCTCGTTGCTTAGAGTGTGCTTGTGTTAGGCAAC
>JAVWGW010000362.1:0-532 GCA_036640375.1 Raoultibacter sp.
CTATGAATGAAATGATTAAGAAGGTGCGCGGCGATAAAAAGGGCTTCACCTTAGCGGAACTGCTGATTGTGGTAGCCATCATCTTGGTGCTGGTAGCTATTGCGATCCCCTTGTTTACCAATGCCACCGCAAGCGCAAATAAAGCGGTTGCCTCCGCCGACATCCGCGTGGCAAAATCGGAAGCCCTCGCTATGTCACTGCAGCCGACTGGTGGGCCTGCCTTCTACACGGCTGCCATTTCGAAGGATGGCGATGTGACGATGACGAAGTCGGCAACCGGTACGGTTACCGAGTACGCCGACGTGCTGAAAGCTGTGGAAGCTAAAAATACTGTGACGGTAACGGTTCAGGTTAAGGCAGACGGCTCGGTAACAGGTGGCACAACTCCTGCGCCATAGGCTGAGTGTTGGGACTATAGGAGTTGCTAGTTCACGGTAACAACGAGAAAGGAAACGCTATGAATGAAATGATTAAGAAGGTGCGCGGCGATAAAAAGGGCTTCACCTTAGCGGAACTGCTGATTGTGGTAGCC
>JAVWGW010000363.1:0-531 GCA_036640375.1 Raoultibacter sp.
TGAGCGTTTCGTCGACGACGAAATATCACTTGGAAGCGCGATTGAGGCCGAGCCGAGCCTTCTGGGTCTTTCCCTTGATACGTTAGGGCTTTCGCCCTTTGATTGTCTTGTCAAAATACCGATTAAGGATATACCCCAAGCCTTTCATACTGTTTGTCTAGTGTATAACAAGCAGGCATTCAAAACACGGGCTGTCGATAATATGATTGAGCTGATAAAAAACTTTCAATGGGATAAGTGTGCGCTAGATTTGATTTCCGAAAGCCAGCCAGGCGATGATACTATCCCTCGCCTCGACTGATACTTTGTTTGCACGGCAATCCTCGAGCTGCTTATCCGATGGGTTGCGCGGATGAGAAGGAAGGCGCTACGTGGGTAAGGGAAGCGAAAGTATGGTATGGAAAGGTGGCAGCATTTCTGAGCGCTCCACCTGTCTTGTGGCGGACAATCCGTCGCCCATGACGTTTACGGGCACCAACACCTGGATTGTTGCCGAGCCGGGCAGCGGCGCGTGCGTTGTTGTCGATCCGG
>JAVWGW010000364.1:0-530 GCA_036640375.1 Raoultibacter sp.
ATAAAACAACAGGCGCAAAAACGCCTCGATGCGCGGCGTGGCCAAAATCTGCCTGAAGAAAAACAGGCCGCCCGCCAGCGCCTGGAAGCGCGCGGGGGGAAAGCAACAAAAAGGGCACAAGGGGCACAAACGACAAAGGCGACAAAAGGGGTGGCAGGAGTGGCCGCACAAGGAGTGGCCGCCGCAGGTGCTGCGCTGCGGGGCGCGCTTGCGCAGGCACCCTTAAAGCGCGTGTTGGTCATCTCTATTTCGACGCTTGTGCTGTGTGCGCTGGTATTCGGCGTGCTTTTGGGCGGGTTTTCCGCCTGCAGTAAAAACCTTGCGCCTGCGCCCTCTGAACCCCCTGCCGCAGAAGAAGCGCCACCTGTCCAAGAAGCGCCCGTCGAACCTATCGTTATCCCCAGCTACTTCGACCCCGATGTGGGCGCCGCGCTTCTTGCCGCGGCCCCCGGCAATAGTGATATGGACTGGATTGCCCGCCACGTGCAAGATTACGCTTTTGATGGCCCTGAAGTGCAGTACAAAATGCT
>JAVWGW010000365.1:0-518 GCA_036640375.1 Raoultibacter sp.
CCTAGTTACAGCAACCGCCCAAGCTTTCGAGCTGGGCGGTTTTTTGTACGCGGCGCAGGGTGGCGACTACCGTTTACCCTGATGAGATAACCCAAGCAACAGGCAGGACATGGTGTTTGCCTGCGCTGCCCCGGGCATGGCCGCCCCGCCTGCCTGCATACACCACGGGCGGGATACGGTGTTGGCTTAGCTTAATTAAGAGCGCGGCACGCGCGACACTGGAGTACTTTTGCTGCGCTATAATGGACGGGTTAGCGGTGTCCGCACCCGGCGGGTGATGCCTTAATATGAGGAGAAACCCAATGGATATTTTTACATTGTTGGTGGGGCTATGCTCCATGCTATCGTGTTTGATAGGCTTGATTGATTTTGTAATTAGAATGCGGAAGATGCAGAGGGAAACGAAAAGTGCAAAAAGAAAGCGGTAGGGTCGCCCCCCTAACCGCTTAGTGTCCGCCATGCGTCACCCGCCACTGGTTTAAAAGAACTCGCGGGCACCGCTGACAGTCCGTATCTTA
>JAVWGW010000366.1:0-517 GCA_036640375.1 Raoultibacter sp.
CGCACCGCAGGCCGCTGCCCTGGCCGCCCCAGAAACCCCGACAACTGCCGCAGCCACCGCAGCCAAAACAGAAGCCACCCCTGCCAAGGCCGCAGCCGACAACGCTGCCCCGCAAGGCCAGCTGGAAAACCCCCCCTTGGGTGCCCAGGCGTTCGACACGCAACACAGCCACCTTCCGCTAGCCTTGTTGCTGCTGGCCGTATGGCTGGTAGGTGGCTTCGCAGTGATCCGCCAACGCAAGCACACACACGACGCAATCGAGGGGGCAAGCTACTAGGTTCCCCACCCAGAGCCTAAATTTTTCGCATACGTCCAAAACAACAAACGCCCCTACACAGTAGGGGCGTTTGTGTTGTCAAAAGATGCAATTCTGCCGCCATGCGTGGTTGCAAAGCGTGATAGCCATCAATTCCCTGCAAATTTCCGCAATGATTCCGTGC
Organism: Raoultibacter sp.; assembly: GCA_036640375.1. Taxonomy (GTDB): domain Bacteria; phylum Actinomycetota; class Coriobacteriia; order Coriobacteriales; family Eggerthellaceae; genus JAVWGW01. The sequence goes on from JAVWGW010000366.1 coordinate 441, forward strand.
AAATATCCTCAACAGTTTCGTGCAAATTTCCTCAATGATTTCGTGCAAATTTCCTCCCTGCCTCCCCCCGCCCGCTA
>JAVWGW010000367.1:0-510 GCA_036640375.1 Raoultibacter sp.
GCATTGTTGGTGACGACTTCATAGCATGCGGGAACTTGTTCGGTAATGCCAGCACCATTGTCAAGTGTCGCACCGCTCCAAAATCCGCAAAGCTTTCCTTCGCCGTCGAGAAGATACTTCTTCTCGATCACCTTTAAGGGGTTAAGCGAGGTTTTACCTGCAAGCGTTTTTCCGGGGATGTAATAAACGCCGTTTTCATAGCGCTCTATTTCTCCCTTTTCAACAAGTTGTCCGATGCGATAGAACAGGGTTCGCTTGGGCACCCCGGGAAAAGCTTTCTCGATATCGCAGGTAAGAATAGGCTCGTTTGTGCCAAACCTCTCAAGCAGTATGTTATACGTGTTCGTCATGTGCTGAATATAGCACATATTGCACTATATTGAAATATTTTAAGTTCAAAGAGCACAGGCAATTTCAAGAGAGAAGCGATTGTTTATTGTCTTGACCTGCGGCAGTTTTGCTCATGGCATCGGCAATAGTCTCTAGCACGGTTGCTGCTTGCTCATAGGG
>JAVWGW010000368.1:0-510 GCA_036640375.1 Raoultibacter sp.
TGCTGATTTCGGGATGAAAGATTATAAAGAGAAGCCGAGCACGACCCCGTAGGAAATGCCGGCACGGCGGGCGCCGCTGGGGTCGCCGGAGGTGTCGCAATACACGAAATAGTTGGGGTCGCCGGGACCACACGACCGCTCCCACCAACGAGTGTCGTCGGCACCCGATGGACCAGACTCGTTTTGCGTCTTATCCATACCAGCAAGGATTGTGTAGGTGCCACCGCCGTTGATTCCCTTGTTTGCAAAGAACTCGTATTGGCTGCCTTCTTTGTTAATCCAGTGGTTGGTGTCAGAGCTTAAGGCGCTGGTGGTGCCCACCACCTCTTTATAGGAGGGTAGCCACAGGTAATCAAAAGTCTCGGTAGGTTCTGTGCTAGCTGCTGCATCACCCTTTACGTTGTTGGTGAGTTTCCTGACTGGTTTTATAATGCCGGTGGCTTTGAGGTCATCGGGCAAGGTATTCCATATCTTACCGCCAGTTTGCATCTTCGGATAGAGTTGGCTTCC
>JAVWGW010000369.1:0-262 GCA_036640375.1 Raoultibacter sp.
CCAGTCATTCTCGCGGATTGGGATTATTCAGTTGGCTAGATTATAGGGTATGGGCGGTTTTCGTTGTGCGGCACCGACCGACCAACGTTTTGCAAGTGGGGAGTGCCCTTTTTAAAACCTGGGTAACACACATTGCCTGTAGGCAGGTTTTTATCCTCCGTTGTGTTCCAAAGCCAACTCGCAAAGACCAAGCATCACCCATCTTCCCCCACTCAATCTTGATGGGTGGGGGAAGATGGAAAGCCCTGCCGCACATTTGTTG
>JAVWGW010000369.1:271-510 GCA_036640375.1 Raoultibacter sp.
ACGACATTAAAGCCCGATATATCAATAAGAAATCCCCAGATGGTCGCACCAAATGCTGCAGAGAGTGCAGCCACCGTTGAGATGCGCGAATAAATGCTGCTATATTCGCGAGTTCCGAAAACCTTGCGGGTCATCAAGGGAACCTGCACCGTTGCTGTTGCATAGAAAATTCCGAAGATGAAGCCTCCCGCAAGAAGGACGGCAACGAGCCCGAAGGGGATAATCCACATGAGAGCAAA
>JAVWGW010000370.1:0-509 GCA_036640375.1 Raoultibacter sp.
GAAGACAAGCCTGCGTCAGCAACAACGACTACGTTGCCACCGTGACCTCCATCTCCACCGTCGGGCCCACCTTTTGGAACGTGCGCCTCTCGACGAAACGACATGCATCCAGCACCGCCGTTGCCACCTTTTACGAATATGCGCACTTTATCGACAAACATGTGAACCCGTTTCTTTTTAGAATCTTAAGAATCAAATCATTGTATATGAAAATGCCCCCTGCCATCGGCAAGGGGCATCCATGTACATGAGAGTTGTACGCTACCGAAGCGCTTATGCTTCGACGGCTGGGCGAACGTGCACCTTGCGGCGGTTGCCCTTGGTGAATTCCACGGTTCCGTCACACAGGGCGAACAAAGTGTCGTCCTTGCCACGTCCGACATTATCACCAGGATGGAAATGGGTGCCACGCTGACGTACGAGGATGTTGCCCGTGGTCACGCTTTCGCCACCGAAACGCTTAACGCCCAATCGCTGTGCGTTTGAATCACGACCGTTACGGGTTGATC
>JAVWGW010000371.1:0-507 GCA_036640375.1 Raoultibacter sp.
TGATCGCGCCAACATTGTTGCGAAGGAAACCCTGAACAACGTGCCCTATGCGGTGTATGAAGCAAGCCACGCGCTGCCGCCTTTGGGCTTCACCTATGCCAACACCATTGCGCGGGAAACCTACGATGCCTTGAGCCCGCTGCAAAAGCAGGAAAGCCTGTTGCAGGGCGTAGTTTTGGAAGATTCTTCGCTGCCGCAGGCACAGCTTAGCACCACTAGCCAAAGCGTTCCCTATACGGTGGGCAAAACCGATGGCCTCACTTTTGAAAACGGCAAAGTTGTCGTCAAGCGCGCCAACGCCAGCTTAACGCTGCATGTGGAAGGCAAGCCTAACACCGAAACCTACCTGTATTGCAAGGCCTTAAACTATGCTGCGCTGTCACCTTCAGCCGCTGTTCCTGCGGAAAAGTGGGAAAAATACCCCTGGTACAAAAAAATGTCGCTGTACAAAAAGGATTCCCAGTGGGTGGCACCGGCTGAATATACGATTCTTTTGCAGGCCGACCA
>JAVWGW010000372.1:0-504 GCA_036640375.1 Raoultibacter sp.
AGATCGTCTTGCGCCGCCACCACATCGGGGCTGGTGTTGCACACTTCCACGGCCAAACGCGCCGCAAAACGCATGCCCTGCGCCACCGCCTGCCCATGCGAATACACGCCAAATCCTGCCACCACTTCGATGGCGTGTCCCAAGGTGTGGCCATAGTTTAGGCACTGGCGCATGCCGGTTTGTTCGCGCTGATCTGCCGCAACCACATCGGCCTTGAACACCACGCAACGCGCGATGGCTTCTTGTACTACCGCTGCATCACGCGCCCTCAGCGCCTGCGCCGCATCGCTTAACCAGAAGAAGAATTCGTCGGAATCGACCAGGGCTGTTTTAGCGATTTCAGCGCAACCACAGGCCCATTCGCGCTCGGGCAGCGTGGCCAGCACATCGGTTGAAGCGCACACATAGCTGGGCTGAGCAAAGGTACCCACCAGGTTTTTACCCACATCCAGATTGATGCCCGTCTTGCCGCCCACCGCAGAATCCACCATGGCAAGCAAGGAT
>JAVWGW010000373.1:0-504 GCA_036640375.1 Raoultibacter sp.
ATGCGATCCGCGCGATGCAGTTCGTCGGCAACCAGGGCCGCGCTCCACGCATCATCTGCCATCACGCACGCATCCAAGCGCGCCACTTCGGCGGCGTGCGCCGCATCCAACGGCCGATACACAATGCCCGCCGCATCCGCCTGGGCATTCGCAATCGTCACATCGTTTGCCCGCGCTTGCCTATCCGCGCGCAAGCCTGGTTCCTGCACCCCGCTCACCAAATCTCTGGGGTCGTTTTTCGCCAAGCGAATGCGCTCGTTTTCTTCCGCATCCGACATGCGCGTATATACCGGCAAGGCCAGGCCGGGGTCGCCCGCAGCCCTATCGTAGGGGTCAAGCGCACCCGCGCGCCACGCCGCCTGCGCCGCCAACAGCAGGCCTGAACCCGTGGGCACCCACAAGGGCTCTTCGGCAAAGGTGCCGCAGGGTTCAAACACATCGGCATACTTTACCAGCGCATCGCCCGCCACAAGCAAGCAGGGATCGCCGGCCAAAAAATCCCCC
>JAVWGW010000374.1:0-503 GCA_036640375.1 Raoultibacter sp.
CAACCGGGCAACGCGGTGCAAAACGGCAACCAACAGGCATTTCATGCGGACTCGGCACCATCCCTTTAATCGGAATTAATTTCTCTTGCTCAATATCATGACGTGGCAATGAATTTAATAAGCCTAATGTATACGGATGCTTCGGATTTTTAAATAACGAACGCACATCTGAATACTCTACCACTTGGCCAGCATACATAACTGCTACATAATCACATGTTTCTGCAACGACTCCCAAATCATGGGTAATCATAATAACCGACATGCCTAAACGATTTTGTAAATCTTTAATTAACTCTAAAATTTGCGCTTGAATCGTTACGTCTAGTGCTGTCGTTGGTTCATCTGCAATTAAAATTTCTGGGTCACACGCAAGCGCCATTGCAATCATGACACGCTGACGCATCCCCCCTGAAAGTTCATGTGGATATTGCTTCACACGTTTTTCAGGAGATGGAATTCCTACAAGTTTCAGCATTTCAATTGATTGTTGGATCGCTTCT
>JAVWGW010000375.1:0-503 GCA_036640375.1 Raoultibacter sp.
TTACATGCGGGTGTGGTTCAATGGTAGAACTCCAGCCTTCCAAGCTGATAACGCGGGTTCGATTCCCGTCACCCGCTCCATAAAAAAGTAGACCAGGCATCTAGTATGCCTGGTCTTTTCTTTTTTCTGGAGCAGAGGTTCCGCCGGATTGTACATTGTTACCCTGCTATAGACAAACCGTCGAGAGCGGGGTAACAATGCGGCCGGGCGAAGCTAAGAGGCTTGCCCCCTCAAGTAGGCGATGATGTCGTCGGATTCATAGAGGGGCTTGCCCTTGACGACAAGGCAGGGAACCTGCTTCTTCCCGCCGATGTGAACAAGGTCGTTCTGGTTGCCGGGCTGAAGGGTGTCGCGCAGATCAAGATTGATCTTGCTGTCCTCCATAAAACTCAGTACTTTTTGGCAGTAAGGACACGTTTTCTTGTAATAGAGCAGATGGTCTTCCAGGTACGGCATGGGCGTTCCTTTCCTCGCCAAGTGAATGGCCAACTGGCGAAATAGGT
>JAVWGW010000376.1:0-501 GCA_036640375.1 Raoultibacter sp.
CTGCGTCATGCGTAAGGTAAAAATATCAAGTTGCCGTGCGACCTCAATAAACTTGATAGGAGTTGTTTGCTGTTTGGATTTAACGACACCACTCATAGACCTGAAACCCTCCTGTTGCTGGGATAACCGCAGGATAAACCTGCTGATTTTGGGATGAAAGATTATAAAGAGAAGCCGAGCAGCACACCCAGCTGGTAGCTGGCATAGCCGGAGTAGTAGTCGAGGGGGTTGCCGTTGGAGGAGGAGGCCAGGAAGTGCGTCGTGTCGTTCGGGGTGCACGACCGCTGCCACCAAATGTCACTGTTGCAAGGGACTCCAGGTAGATCAGGAACTATCGCAGCTCCGGATTGCGTCTGATTCATGTTGACAAGGACTTTATTGACGTTACCGCCAGTATTGTCGGCAACATTACCTTGGAAGAATTCGTATTGTTTGCCTTCGTCGTTAAGCCAGGTAAATTTTTTCCAGGTTTCGTCAGTATAGATACTATTAACAAGCTCT
>JAVWGW010000377.1:0-500 GCA_036640375.1 Raoultibacter sp.
AACAAAAAGGTGACGGCAAGTGCCAGGGCGATCGCCGTGGCCGGGCCAAAAGGAACCGTTCCCGCAATCAGACCGCCGATTTGGTAAATCCACAGTGCCACAACATAGGCCAGCCCGCATTGATAGCCGATCGCGCCCCAAAACCATGCAGGACTATTCATTTCGCGTCGGATAGCGCCCATCGCGGCAAAACACGGGGCACACAGCAGGTTAAACGCAAGGAAGGAATATGCGGCAAGAGGGGTATAGGCAGCTTGCACGTTGGCATACCAGCCCCCGTCGCCCCCGTAGAGAACTCCCATAGTGCCCACAACGTTTTCCTTGGCGATCAGGCCAGTGACTGTGGCGCTGGCAGCTTGCCAGTCTCCCCAGCCCAGCGGGGCAAACACCCACGCAATCGCACCACCGAGCACGGCAAGTATGCTGTCGTTTTGGTCGGTGACTGCACCAAAAGCGCCATCGACAAACCCATAGCCCGATATGAACCAGATGACCATAGT